>NZ_BDGJ01000099.1 GCF_002207765.1 Calderihabitans maritimus | reverse complement strand
CACGTATCCTGGAGAAGTTTTGCTCCGAATCCCGGGTAGAGTTCAATGTGGTTGAAGCTGTCTTTGCTATGGTCTTGAACCGGTTAATTGATCCCCAGAGCAAGCTCCGGGTCAGCGAATGGGCCCAAGAAGACGTCTATGAGCCCAGGTTCTCGGATCTTCAGCTACACCA
>NZ_BDGJ01000098.1 GCF_002207765.1 Calderihabitans maritimus | reverse complement strand
TTGGCGGGCAAAGACAACGTCGTTTATGATTATTGTGGTACGGTGTACTGTCATTGTCCCCGGACGAACAAGCGCCGGGAGATGGCCTTCGGGGGATTTGAAAAAGACCGGGCAACGCTGAAGTACCGCTGTCCAGCCCGGCACTACGGGC
>NZ_BDGJ01000097.1 GCF_002207765.1 Calderihabitans maritimus | reverse complement strand
ATCCACCTCAGTCATTTCAAGGGTTTCCGGTTGTCGGGTCATTGATTTTGAAGATTAACTGTCAAAGATGAGTTAGATTCTATTTTTGAAAATTAATAAAGAACAGTTCAAGCCGGGGAACAGACTTCCTCGGTTTGAACTGTAGAAAATAAGTAGGTAGGATTTTATTTAGAAATAATTTTTTTAAAAAAATAAAAAAGTAAATAAAAATTAAAAATTTTAAGAAGGGAAAACATAATGTCTTCAAATATTACAGATATTTTTTTAATTATAGTTGCTTTTTTAAACTGCGTATTCCGGTCAAATTGGATACCGATTCCGGTTCAAACTGGACGGCTAGTCCGGTTTAAACTGGACGCTCG
>NZ_BDGJ01000096.1 GCF_002207765.1 Calderihabitans maritimus | reverse complement strand
ATTTGCAACAAGCTGCTACGAGTGATGTTCACCCTGGGGAAAGAAAAGCGTTACTATGATGCTGACAAGGTGTTAGGAAGCTATCGTCAAGCTCAGTTGCGCCAGGCAGCATAGGACTAACCGTGTTTACAATTTTGGGTGGGGAAAGCCGTAT
>NZ_BDGJ01000095.1 GCF_002207765.1 Calderihabitans maritimus | reverse complement strand
ATCGGATAATCATTCCGACCCTTCCCGCGTTTGCGCTCCAGTTTGCGCATTAATTCTTCATCAGGTAGGTTGCGGAGAACTATTACCAGCCGTTCTAAATCTCCCAGTTTTTCGATTTCCCGCCACCCAAAAAGTTGTGGTTGTGGTATAATAGCCATAAGGGAAACCTCCTTTTGTTTCTTTTTTGGGTCTTTAAGAAAATTCTCCGTAAAAAGGAGGTTTCCCCTTCTTATCTCTTTGATTTTTCTTCGCTTCGCTTTTTGTTTCTACTTTTCCCTCTAATTTCTTCCCTTGGGGTCAATATTGCCTATTTAACGCCCGCCCATTTCTAAAACTCGCTCAAATCCTGGATTGTGTTGGGGTAAGATGTTTTGTTTGATACCCTAAAACG
>NZ_BDGJ01000094.1 GCF_002207765.1 Calderihabitans maritimus | reverse complement strand
CGCAACCTACCTGATGAAGAATTAATGCGCAAACTGGAGCGCAAACGCGGGAAGGGTCGGAATGATTATCCGATACGAGCGGTTTGGAATTCAATAATAGCAGGGATTATATACCAACACCCGTCCATAGAGAGCCTGCGGCGCGAGCTGTTGCGGAACGCGCAACTG
>NZ_BDGJ01000093.1 GCF_002207765.1 Calderihabitans maritimus | reverse complement strand
AGGCCAGAAGTGTAAGGTGGGTAACCACCTTAGCGGACTGGTACTAATAGGTCGAGGGCTTGACCTCTTGGTGCAATACCCTGTGCAGTTTTGAAAGAATTGACCCTCAAGTTTCTGGTGGCTATAGCGGAGGGGCAACACCCGTTCCCATCCCGAACACGGAAGTTAAGTCCTCCTGCGCCGATGGTACTGGGGCTCCTGCCCCGGGAGAGTAGGTCGCTGCCAGAAACTTATT
>NZ_BDGJ01000092.1 GCF_002207765.1 Calderihabitans maritimus | reverse complement strand
GCACCAAGAGGTCAAGCCCTCGACCTATTAGTACCAGTCCGCTAAGGTGGTTACCCACCTTACACTTCTGGCCTATCAACCTGGTAATCTTCCAGGGGTCTTACTCCCATGCGGGAAGGGAAACCTTATCTTGAGGCGGGCTTCGCGCTTAGATGCTTTCAGCGCTTATCCCTTCCAGACATAGCTACCCAGCTGTGCCCCTGGCGGGACAACTGGTACACCAGCGGTCTGTCCATCCCGGTCCTCTCGTACTAGGGACAGCTCCTCTCAAGTTTCCTGCGCCTGCGACGGATAGGGACCGAACTGTCTCACGACGTTCTGAACCCAGCTCACGTACCGCTTTAATGGGCGAACAGCCCAACCCTTGGGACCTACTTCAGCCCCAGGATGCGATGAGCCGACATCGAGGTGCCAAACCTCCCCGTCGATGTGGACTCTTGGGGGAGATAAGCCTGTTATCCCCGGGGTAGCTTTTATCCGTTGAGCGACGGCCCTTCCACTCGGTACCGCCGGATCACTAAGCCCGACTTTCGTCCCTGCTCGACCCGTCGGTCTCACAGTCAAGCTCCCTTCTGCCTTTGCACTCTACGCGCGATTTCCAACCGCGCTGAGGGAACCTTTGGGCGCCTCCGTTACCCTTTAGGAGGCGACCGCCCCAGTCAAACTGCCCACCTGACACTGTCCCCAGACCGGTTCACGGCCTCGGGTTAGAACTTCAGTACATCAAGGGTGGTATCCCACCGGCGACTCCACACAGCCTGGCGGCCATGCTTCTACGTCTCCCACCTATCCTGTACATGACATACCAAAGTCCAATATCAGGCTACAGTAAAGCTCCACGGGGTCTTTCTGTCCTGTCGCAGGTAACCCGCATCTTCACGGGTACTACAATTTCGCCGAGCCCCTCGTTGAGACAGTGCCCAGATCGTTACGCCTTTCGTGCGGGTCGGAACTTACCCGACAAGGAATTTCGCTACCTTAGGACCGTTATAGTTACGGCCGCCGTTTACTGGGGCTTCGGTTCAGACCTTCGCCCGGGTTTCCCCAAGCTAAGCCTTCCCCTTAACCTTCCAGCACCGGGCAGGCGTCAGCACCTATACTTCATCTTTCGATTTAGCAGGCACCTGTGTTTTTGGTAAACAGTCGCCTGGGCCATTTCTCTGCGACCCTCTCGCGCTCCCATCCGCTCGGAACGGTCACGCTAGCAGGGTACCCCTTCTCCCGAAGTTACGGGGCCATTTTGCCGAGTTCCTTAACGAGGGTTCTCTCGCGCGCCTCGGGATTCTCTCCCTGCCCACCTGTGTCGGTTTCCGGTACGGGCACCCCATGGCCTCGTTAGAGGCTTTTCTCGGCAGTGTGGGATCAGCCACTTCGCTACTTATTTTTCGCTCCCCTTCACCTCTCGGGATCTTTGTGAGACGGATTTGCCTGCCTCACTCCCTACCGGCTTGGACGCACTCAACCAACGGTGCGCTTGGCCTACCCTCCTGCGTCACCCCTTCCTGCTAACGGCCATGAGGTGGCATCGGAATCTCCACCGATTGCCCATCGCCTACGCCTTCCGGCCTCGGCTTAGGTCCCGGCTTACCCTGGGCGGACGAGCCTTCCCCAGGAAACCTTGGGCTTCCGGCGGGTGGGATTCTCACCCACCTTTTCGCTTACTTATGCCGGCATTCTCACTTCTCACCCGTCCACATGCCCTCTCAGACTTGCTTCTACCAGGTGAGAACGCTCCCCTACCATAGCGGCTTCGCCGCTATCCGAAGCTTCGGTGACGGGCTTGAGCCCCGTTACATTTTCGGCGCAGAGCCACTCGACCAGTGAGCTATTACGCACTCTTTAAATGATGGCTGCTTCTAAGCCAACATCCTGGTTGTCTCTGCAGCTCCACATCCTTCCCCACTTAGCCCGTACTTGGGGACCTTAGCTGTCGGTCTGGGCTGTTCCCCTCTCGACCATGAATCTTATCACCCATGGTCTGACTCCCAAGGTCCAATTTGTGGTATTCGGAGTTTGAAAAGGTTCGGTAACCTGGTAGGGCCCCTAGCCTTTTCAGTGCTCTACCTCCACAAATCAACCCTTGAGGCTAGCCCTAAAGCTATTTCGGGGAGAACCAGCTATCTCCGGGTTCGATTGGCATTTCACCCCTACCCACAGGTCATCCGCCGCCTTTTCAACGACGGTCGGTTCGGACCTCCATCCCGCTTTACCGGAATTTCATCCTGCCCATGGGTAGATCACCCGGTTTCGGGTCTACGGCAGCTAACTTTTCGCCCTCTTCAGACTCGCTTTCGCTCCGGCTCCGCCCTCTTAAGGCTTAACCTCGCTAGCTACCGTAACTCGCCGGCCCGTTCTACAAAAAGTACGCGGTCACCCCTTCCGAGGCTCCCACTGCTTGTAGGCATACGGTTTCAGGTTCTCTTTCACTCCCCTCCCGGGGTGCTTTTCACCTTTCCCTCACGGTACTAGTCCACTATCGGTCGCTAAGGAGTATTTAGCCTTGGGAGGTGGTCCTCCCTGCTTCCCACGGGGTTCCACGTGCCCCGCGGTACTCGGGATCCTTACCAAGGACTTCCAAGCTTTCGCCTACAGGACTGTTACCTTCTATGGTGGGATTTTCCAATCCGCTTCGGCTAGCTCTTCCGCCCCCTTACGGTAAGTCCCACAACCCCATATGCCTTAGCATATGGTTTGGGCTCTTCCCCTTTCGCTCGCCGCTACTCAGGGAATCGATCTTTCTTTCTTTTCCTCGGGGTACTAAGATGTTTCAGTTCCCCCGGTATCGCCCCACAAGCCTATCTATTCAGCCTGTGGTAGCGGGATATTACTCCCGCTGGGTTACCCCATTCGGGCATCCCCGGATCTACGCCTGCTTGCGGCTCCCCGAGGCTTTTCGCAGCTTGCCACGCCCTTCCTCGCCTCTTAGCGCCTAGGCATCCACCGTATGCCCTTACTAGCTTGACCTCGCTCGGCGCTCTCTCCCCTGTGCAGTTTTCAAAGAACGGTTT
>NZ_BDGJ01000091.1 GCF_002207765.1 Calderihabitans maritimus | reverse complement strand
TTTTGGTATATTTAACCTCTTATGGAGCAGGGCCTCATTTTCCTTCTTGGCCCCCGATATTTATTGACTCATACTTTTGCATTGTGTGTTTATTTTGTGATAATGTCACCTATCTTGTAAATCATCGTGATAAAATGTCACTATGAAGGACGAGGTACGTTATCTAATGATCCAAGAACAACTTAATAGGTTTAGTGTTACGTAATTCTGTTTGGCAAGTATAAAATGCTGAATTCGGCAACTAAAAAATACATAATTTGGTTGGCCATTACGCTCAAAGATATGGCAAATTAAACCCACCCCAATTTTTCAAAATATATCAGGGCAAAAAAGCCTAACGTGAAAATTGTTCTAGGCATGCCCGAGGACGGGGCTTGGCGTGTTAGTGGCTCCCGCAAAGGTTACTGGAGACTGGCCAATACTCCGCAAACAAATAAGGGCCCTGGTTTAGCCTACTGGCGAAACCAAGGGTTTACCAGCTTGGTCGAACGGTACCGGGAACTTCGTCATTCCCTATGAACCGCCGTATACCGAACGGTACTTATACGGTAGTGTGAGGGGACGGGGGGAGTCGCCCCTCCTACTCGATTTCAGATAGATTCCCTTTATAACAAATGAAAAATGCTTTTAAGCTTTCTAACATTGGATCTGCTAACCGGAATTTCACTTTGCTCTTTGTCCTTCATAATCAAGTAATAGTTACCATGGAACCCCGGTCGTATTTCTTTGACTTTTTCGATATTAATCAGATAGCACCGGTGGGGACGGAAAAACTGAGATGGATTCAGGCGATTTTCTAAATCTCTTAAAGTGAAGCGCGTCAAAAATTTTTGATCATAAGTACGAATAAAAATGTTTTCATTTTCCGAGTAGATATAAAAGATATCATGAACATGGATTGGGAAGGTGGCTTCGTTTTTTTCTCCAGGTACTATTTGTAAATATTTTTTTTGGTTATTATGCTTATGTTCCTGAGCAAAAATTTCTTGCCGCAGCAGTTCTACTGTTTCTTGCAATCTTTCTTCGTCAATGGGTTTTAGCAAATAATCAAAAGCTTTTACCCCGAAAGCTTCAATAGCGTGTTCTTCATATGCTGTAACAAAGACTACTTTCGGGCTCTTGGCCAAGCTGCGTAGGCGTCTAGCCAGCTCTAGGCCATCCATCTCCGGCATACGGATATCTAAGAATATTACATCATAATCAAGGGCACAGATAAGTTGGTAGGCTTCTTCTGCGTTACTAGCTTCACCGATTATTTTAATATCTTTATATTTATCCAGGTGATAACGCAATTCCATCCGTGCAGGGTATTCATCATCCACTATTAATACTTTGATGAATTCCATCGAACCCCAATCCCCCTAAATCACATTAGTAGGAGGGAGCTGCTGGCATACCTAGCAGCTCCGGCAGGTGTTCTTCCATTCCCAGTGGCATTATATGAACCCCTTTACAGTAGTTTCTTAACTCATCGATGAGCTCGCGGGCAATCCGGATACCTTCTTCTTTGGGATTGGCTGCCCTTTCCAGGCGTTGGATCAGGTGTTCGGGCACCTGGATGCCAGGGATTTTGCTGTTAAGAAACCTGGCCATTTTGGCTGATTTCAACGGAATGATTCCCGCTAAAACATGGATGTTAAAGTCTCGTATATCTTCCAAAAATTTAATAAATTCTTTGGAATCGTAAATTGCCTGGGTTTGTACAAACTTCATTCCCGCGTTTACTTTCCGCGCCAATTTCCAGATCTGCATTTCCCTCACCTCAGGGGCAGGATTTACTACTCCGCCAATGTAAAATGAAGTTCTTCCGTTGAGCAGGGTTCCGGCAAGGGATTTACCACTATTTAATTTATTAGCGGTAGCCATTAATTGGACCGAATCTAGATCAAATACTGGTTTTGCTTCCGGACAGTCTCCTAATAAGGTATGGTCTCCCGTTATGAGGAGAAGATTTTTTATACCAAGAGCTGCCGCACTTAGCATTTCGGATTGAAGAGCTAAACGATTGCGATCCCGGCAGGTGAATTGACAAATAGATGTTATTCCCCGTTCCTCGAGAAAATGACAGATAGCCACCGGGGACATTCTCGTCACTGCTCGTTGATTATCGGTAACATTAAAGGCATCAACGACTGATTTAAGCTTTTCTGCTTGGTCTAATAAAGGCTGAATGGTTGTACCAATCGGCGGACAGAGTTCAACGGTGACAACAAAATCCTTGGTTTCTAAAATTTCGGCAAGAGACACAAAATCACCTCCTCAAATTGAGTTGGTAAATTCTAGGAAACATTGCGATTATTTTGTTTAACGATATTGGAATAATCTTTAATAGCCGGGTCAAAAGACAGCACCAACTTACCGCTTTTACTACATCTCTGGAAGATCTCTAGCCAGGCACACTTTTTATGAAAACCGATTTCGCAGCACTCGTTCTGTGCACCGCCACAAGGTCCGTTAACCAAACCCTTAGCGCAATGCATGATTGGACATATTCCTCCGGTCTTAAGCAATAGGCAGGTTTTACACTTTAAACATTTTCCCATACCCCATTCCTCCTAACCTTCATTGTTAGCAATTGAACACCGATGCTGGAGCGGCAAAGATAACAAGATTGCTGTGCCGCAACCAGGTCGGCTTCTGATTCTTAAGGTGTCTTCCCGACCATAAAGGCGAAGTAGCCGTTCTTTAATATTTCGCAGGGCCAAGCTGTTGCCGGAACCAAATCCAGGCTGGAATATTTTGGCTAACTTAGACTTCGAAATCCCTACACCATCGTCCAGCACTAAAACTTTTAGTTTGTTCCGTTTCAACTTACAAATAATAGTTAAGTTTCCTCCTTTACTACGTGGGGTGATACCATGCATAACCGCGTTTTCTACTAAGGGTTGAATACAGAGAACTGGAATTTCTACATCCAAGGCTGCTTCTTCAACCTTAATGTGTACCCGTAAATTATCACCGAAGCGAGCTTGTTCTAGGTATAAATAAGTCTCAACATACTCCATTTCCTCCCTGAGACTGATAAAGGGAGATGGATCTTGTAAGGTTTTACGGAAAAATTTGGCTAATTGAACAAGAAGCTGTCTTGCTTTTTCTACATCCGTACGACTGAAAACTATGATAGTATTGAGAACATTAAAGATAAAATGGGGCCGAATCCGGGCCTGCAGGGCCTCCAAGCGAGCCTGAGCCACCAGCTGGCGAAGACGTTCTTTTTCAGCCAGCTCTATTTGAATGCTAAGGATTCGGGCAATACCGCTAGCTAGTTTGATAATCTTTGGTGATATTTCTTGTTGATTAACTTGATACAGTTTTAAGGCACCGATTACTTCCCCTTCACAAAAAAGGGGAGCAATTACAGCTGATTTAAGAGGACAGGTACAGTCATTGCTTACAGGGCAATTAAAATCTTTTGGATTTTGAATGACCTTTAAGATTCCGGTATCGATCGCTTCTTTAGTCGCATTAGTAACAATGGACCTGCCATGCCGGTGGTTCTTACATCCTGCACCGGCAAATCCTAAGATTTTTTCTTGATCGGTAATGGCTACTGCATCGACATCACTAATGTTTTGAATAATTTCTGCAACCTTTTGTGCGGTCTTCATATTAAGGCCTTGTTTTAAATAGGTTAACGTTTCATGAGCAATATCAAAGGCCGACCATTCAACGGTTTGTTTATTCATATTCATCCCTCGCTTTCTATTAGACAGTTAGGAGACAACAGCTTCCAAAGTGTTTTCCAAGAGGAGACTGATTGATAAACAACCTATCCCGCTGTAGACCGTCCTGAATTCCTTCGTGATCTAAAACCACATGCGTTCTCCGGATTAACTCCATCTACATCTTAGCGGGGTTGTATGCTTGCCAAAATTTCATTACAAGAAATTTGCTCCGGCAAAGGTATTTGCATCAAAATTCCGTGAATCTTACGGTCTCTCTATCGCCGTCTTTATTTTAACCTCTTCCGCTGTTGTTGTCATGTTACGGTTAGGTTCTTAGTTCAGTGTATTCTCCTTTGAGCAAAATACAGTCGAGGAATTTCCCTTCTTCTTCTGTGCTTTATTTATTCTCTTCTTGGTATTTTTAAAGGTTTTTTGTCCAACTCTTTTTACCAGGATTCTTTTGATTTGGTAATCATTACTTTAAATGATTGCAAGAATACTTGTTACATTTGTTTAGTAACTTATCTTACAAGTTTTATGAAAGCACTGCACTAAAATTGCCGTGAATTAGCGGAATCATTCCCGGAACAGACAAAATTTAAAGGTGAGTTGGTGTCTCAAGAACCGTCCGGCGCTACATCCGGGAGCTTCAGGACAGGAACATGCCTATAACGGAGGAAGGCGGTAAGGGGCAGAAACCCAAAATCTACCGCTGGGTCGGGAAGCGGGAGAAAGATACAATTGTAACCGAAACCGCGTAAGTCCAAACCCCAAGTAGAGTAGGCACAAAGTAGGCCCAAAGGCCCCAAGGTATATATATACCTTTGGGCCTTTGGGCCTACTCTTCTGTTTCCCGAAGGCCAAAATTTGGCCCAACGTTAGCCCAAACCTTGGTGCTACCTTTGGGCCTACTCGTACGCCCTGCTTGAGCTCATCACACAACAGCCCGTCTTTTCATAGACTAGATGTTGTGTGCCAATCTTTTTAACTTGTTTTCTGCCGGAACAAGCTTAGTTTCATATTCTTCAATTTTAAAATTTAGCCGTTCCAGCGCTCTCTTCATTTCCTCAATCCGGGAAAGGAGTTGCTCGCGTTGCGCAATAAGGATTTGCTTTCTGGCCTCTATGGTTTCGTCACCTTGCTGGAAGAGCGCGATATACTCGATCAGCGCTTCAACTTGAACACCTGCGCTACGCATACATTTGATGAATTCAATCCACCTACAATCTTCCTCTGTATAATCCCTGATTCCGCTTTTATTGCGCTTCACTCGAGGAATCAGTCCAATGCGTTCATAATAACGTAATGTATCAGGTGAAAGGCCAAATTTTTTGCTTACTTCTGCAATCGTCATGTAGTTTCACCTCCAATGTTCAATATTATTTAATACTTGGAGCTAACTCCAAGTCAAGGGTTTTTAAATAGTAGCACTATCCGTGCTACTATTTTAAAAAACGAAGCTTCTAAATCAAGTTTGCCCTATATATTATGCCTCTTCTTCTATTTTAAGTCGCAAATAATATTCATCAGAAACAGGTTCCATCCATTCTACTTCACCCTTTTGAGGATTGGTTGTAATCGCGATATGAGAAAGCCAACTATTTTGAGCCGCTCCATGCCAATGTTTAACACCCGGCTGGATTTTTACAACGTCGCCTTCTTTGATTATCTGTACAGGCCGACCTTCGTCCTGATAATAGCCTCTTCCTCCGGTAACAAGCAAAATCTGTCCGCCAGGATGTTTATGCCAATTATTCCTTGCACCCGGCTCAAAAGTAACATTATAGATTGCACAATTAAAGACGTCGTCGTTAGAAACCAATGTTTCAACCCAAGTTCTTTCTATGAAATATTCACTTGTAACTTTTTGCCCTTTCGGGAAAATTATTCTGCTGCCTAAGTTTCTTGGTTCGGTTTTATCCATTCTTATTTCCCATTTCGCTTATGATATCAAACCAAGTCTTTTAGCCAGTCTGCAATGTCTTTATCTGCTTTGTTAACATTACTTCCGCGAGTGGCTAAACCGGGCAGCACCTTTGCATCCGGACAAAGTTTCTTGATGTCGCGTTCACTGCTTCCCATTCCGCTGCCTTCATGTGTGCAAAATGGAATAATGGTCTTTCCCGCGAAATCATAAGACTCTAAAAATGTGAATACCGCCATCGGCATCGTTCCCCACCAATTAGGATAGCCGAGGAAAATCACATCATAAGAACTTGTGTCGTCTAGCTTATTTGCAAGCTCTGGTCTGGGATTCTGCCTTTTTTCTTCCTGTGCTACTTTTGTTGTTTCTGTATAATCTTCCGGATATGGCTTTATCGTTTTAATTGGGTAATGCCTATTTTGAGCAGCCATTGGGACACCTTGGCTTGTGCATCTCCTGCACCGCTCCCATATATTACAAATTCCTCCAGGATGGTTGATTTAGGGCATAGCTTCACAATATCACTAATCATTCGCCCCTTACCCCCTCCGCCGTGGGTACAAAAGGGCACGATGGTTTTTCCTGACAAATCGTATTCCGATAAAAAGGTAGCAATCGGGGGTGCTATCGTACTCCACCAATTGGGTGAACCAACAAAAATTATGTCATAGGATTCAATATGATCGATTTTTGTTTTTAAGGGAGGCTTATATCCTGCCTGTATTTCTTTCTTTGCTTGTGCCACAACCTCATTGTATGAACTGGGATACGGCACTTCGGGCTGTATCTCAAAAGTGGTTCCGCCAATCTCCTTGTGAATTAGATTTGCAATTTTACGCGTGTTTCCGGACCAGGTAAAATATACAATAAGAATTTGTTTAGCCATATTCACACCCTCCTTTAATCCACAGCCCAGGCATCCGTTTCTGTACCAGTACCCGTTATAGTAGTGGTTGCCCCAAAGAGGGGGGAGATTTTGTGTTACCGTCCCTTTGCCGCATCCGCTGTGGATGTAATCCCAAACAGTCCCCTTCATTGGTCGCCATTGCGGCGATGCCTTGGCAGTATCCAGGCTGCTACCGCCGCCAAGGCCGATAATAAAATCACCCCCATTTTCTCTTGCGTTGACTACGTTGTCCATGATATTATCCTTTAACGGGTCTGGCTTGAATTTTGTCAAAGATCCTATGTGCTACGACTGCCTTCAGAAGTTCATTTGTAACAGTATCAGGGTAGCCGTATTTCCTTGTAATCAATAGATTTTTACCGCTACCCGCGTTTGCTTTTCTTTGCACATTCATCACTTTTCTCTCTGTTCTAAAAGTTCAATTGTAACTGTAAAATCACCGTTAATCCTTGCAAGCTTTTCTATTCCAGATTCAATTTTACCTAAGATAATAAGTCCACTTGCATAACCAGAGTCTCTATAAAATATAGCCAAATTTCCCCAAGGAGAATAATAAGCGAAATCTCCAACTGAAGGGTCACTGCCCGATGGAGCATCTTTTGTAGACAATCTTTTTGGTAGTTCGCTAATCTTTTCTGCCCCCGCATAATCTCTAAATGTTAATGTTAATGGGAGTAATGTTAAAAAATCTCTGCTTGTCGGATGATCATACATTTTCACAATTACTTCCTCGTTGTTAAAAGTTAGTTTTATCCTAACGTCATCCATAGCGTCTAAACCCTCCTTGTTATCAATAATATCACTGCTGCTTTCTCTACCTGCCGAAGTGCTTTTGTCATTCGATTCACTTTGTGAGACACTTGTAGCCTCAGATTCGGCGGCGGGTTTTCGTTCTCTACATCAGCATGTTCGCTCTCAATAGGCATAGTAGGCTGCTGCTCCTGTTGGGAAATGTCGCTCGTGCTATTCTTATTACCGCCACAAGCAACGAGAGTGAAGGCCATCACCAAGGTGATGGCCAAAAATAACACTTTTTTCATTTTCCTTCCCTCCCATAAGAGGTTTCGTCCTTAAGTCCACTTTTGCCAAGTGTGCGTTTTCCATGGTAATTCCTCATTGCTTAATTACATTGCCATACGTAGTATTTCTACAATATCTTCCTTTCGCAGAGGGGGACGACCTGGAAGCCTTCCTTCTTCATCCTGAAGCACTTTCAGCGTCTCTTCCGCATAACGGAAAAGCATTTCTTCGGTAATTTCTCCAATGCCCAATTCCGACAGGCGCGTGGGACAACCTATGGAACGCAAAAACTCTTCAAACCTATTAATACCTTCCATAGCCAGGCTCAAGGTGTCTTTGCCTGTTGCTGACAAACCGAAGATACGTTGAGCAAATTGGGCAAAACGCTCGGGACGGAACCTCGCAGCAAAGCGCATCCAAGCCGGGTTCACGACTGCCAACCCTGCTCCATGAGGGATATCGTAGAGCGCGGAAAGTGTATGCTCGATCATATGCACTGGAGCCACCATATTTACGCCTGCCTGTACCCAGCCATTCAGGGCAACTATCGATGCCCACTGCACCTGGGTACGTGCTTCTAAATTATTTCCATCATTAACTGCCTTTGGTCCCCACTCCAAGACGGTAAGAATCACTCCCTCAGCAAACCTGTCCTGGAGAGGAGTCCCGTCTATACCATTAAAATAACCCTCTGTCACATGAGTTATTATGTCGCACACCCCAAAAGCTGTGTAGTTTTTTGGCACTGTCACCGTAAGTTCAGGATCCACCACTGCCACACGAGGATAGAGAACCTCGGTCTGAACGAATGTTTTTAGCTTTTCTTCTTCATTGTCAATTGTGATCACCGCACCATTGTTCATTTCCGAGCCAGTTGCCGCCAAGGTAGGAACAGTGATAATGGGAAGAGCTCGCTCCGGAAGTCTGGGCGCTTTTCCTGCCCGCACAAGCATATCCTTAGGATCGCCTTCATAAAGGACTGAGGCTGCAATTACTTTTGAGGCATCCATGACGCTCCCGCCACCCATACCTATAACCACATCACATTTTTCTTTTTTTGCTAATTCCGCAGCTCGCACTACAGTTGACAGCCGTGGATTTGGTTCAACACCAGAGAATTCCACTACTGAAACACCCGCTGATTTGAGACTTGCTACTGCTTTATCAAACGCTCCGCTTTTCTTTACACTTCCACCACCAATGACAAGTAGTGCTTTTTCCCCATATTGACTAACTACTTTCCCTAACTGTTCTAACGAACCTGCACCAAAGATTAATCGGGTTGGGTTATAAAATTCAAATTTCATCATAGGTAATACCTCCTGATTTGAATTTTTTGTAGAGTAGTAACATTGATACTTACCCTAAAGGGGTTTACAGATATGTCATTTTTTCTAACTCTTCAGGATATCGCCCTCCCTGAATGGTAATGTGTGAAAGTGCTTCGGCTATTTCCCTTAGATCCTCATGGGTGAGAGTCACGGATGCTGCTCCTATGTTTTCCTTAAGCCGCTCCAGCTTTGTGGTTCCGGGAATGGGGACTATCCAGGGTTTTTGAGCCAGAAGCCAGGCCAGGGCTATCTGTGCAGGGGTCGCCTGTTTCCTGCGGGCGATTTCCTTTATCAAATCAACCAGAGCAAGATTTGCCCGTAGTGCCTCAGGCTTGAAGCGGGGAATACGGCTGCGCAGATCTGAGGGATCAAATTGAGTCTTATCATCTATAGTACCAGTGAGGAATCCCTTTCCAAGAGGACTGTAAGGCACAAAGCCAATGCCTAGCTCCTCGCAGGTGGGGAGCACCTCTTCCTCGGGCCTCCGCCACCATAGAGAGTACTCACTCTGCACTGCAGTGACCGGACAGACAGCATGAGCACGGCGAATGGTATTGGCTCCCGCCTCTGAGAGGCCGAAGCACCTCACCTTACCTTCCTGGATGAGATCCTTTACCGCTCCAGCCACGTCTTCAATGGGTACATTTGGATCCACGCGGTGCTGGTAGTAAAGATCAATCGCGTCTACCCTGAGCCGCCTGAGAGAACCTTCTACAGCTTTTTTGATGTGCTCTGGTCGGCTGTTAAGTCCCCTCCAACCCGGTCTTCCGTCAGGATATAAATCAAATCCAAACTTGGTGGCAATCACCACCTCGCCCTTGAACGGCTCCAAAGCCTCTCCCACAAGTTCCTCATTAGTGTACGGTCCATAAACCTCAGCGGTATCAAAAAAGGTAACACCCAGTTCTACTGCCTTGCGAATGAGCGCAATCATCTCTTCCCTGTCGGGAAGAGGATTCTGACCAAAACTCATCCGCATACATCCCAGTCCGATAGCTGAAACTTCAAGGCCACTTTTTCCAAGTTTTCGTTTTTCCATATGTAACAACTCCTATTTTTTGTCTACAATTAGAATATACATGCTGGAGTTAACTCCAAGTCAATACCTTTTGGAGTATAAATCTTAGCGGCTATCTTTAGGTGTGAATTATCAAATTATCCCCATATAAAACCGTCCAAACTAATCAAATTAAAATTACCATTCATTTCTCCCGCCATATTATCAATATCCCTTAGCTGTTATCATGAGATGTTTACAAGAATATTTCACCGGTAAGAAAACCCACATCCCTTTTTACCGCCAGTTAAAAGAATTTTACGGCAGACGATTCTTAAAGAACTTACCTGCGGTAATCTCCTTTTTCCGGGATATGGGCGAAAGACTAACCCTTACCGGTGGAAAAAAAGAAAAAGCCATAAAGCTTTTGGAAATGATCAAAGCTTTCCCCAAAGCACCTTGGCTCGGCTTGATTATTTAAAGAAAGTGAGGGGTATCGGGGTACTGGTAGGAGAACCGGGTGCCGGGAAGACCTCTGCTCTAAGGGCCTTTAGTGCCAGTTTAAACCTGTCACTTTTTAAGGTGATCTACTTCCCGCTTTCTACGGGTACGGTGATGGACTTTTACCGAGGATTGGCTTTGGGTTTGGGGGAAGAACCCAAGTTTCGTAAGGTGGACCTTTTCCACCAGATTCAAGGTGCTGTCAGTTCCTACTACCATGACAAGAAAATTACCCCGGTGTTTATCCTGGACGAAATGCAGCTTAGTCAAAACAAATTCCTAAATGACTTGAGCATTTTATTCAATTTCTCCATGGACGCTGAAAACCCGTTTGTCTTAATTCTATCCGGGCTGCCTTTCCTTTTGGACAGGCTCATCTAAACCAAAACCAGCCATTAGCGCAAAGAGTGGTGATGCGCTTTCAAATGACGCCTCTTTCCAAGGAGGAAGTGAAGGCATACATCGACCACCACCTGAAGCTTGCCGGTGCAAACTATGATATCTTTTCTGCTCAGGCAATAGAAGCCATTACCTCCAGGTCCAGGGGTTGGCCGAGATTAATCAACAAACTGGCGGTTAATTCTCTTCTTTTGGGCTACCAGATGAGGTCAGAGACCATTGATGAGGAGATTGTCTTTAAAGCAGCTCAGGAGGCGGGATTATGATGCTACCTTTATGCTTTTAGGCATAGTTTTATTCTTAACCCCGTAATTACCAGCTTGAACTCATGACCGCACTTTTCAAGGGCTGCCGTTTAGCAGGGCGATAGCCTTTACCTTTGAAAAGGATGGGCATGAGTTCTATACTTTTTACAGGAGTTAGGCGTTCCAAATAATTCCTAACTTATCGTGATAATTTGAAAAATCTCATTTCCTAATCTAATTTGAACAATTTTCACGTTAGGATGTTTTTTTGCCCTGATATATTTTGAAAATTTGGGGTGGGTTTAATTTGCAAATTCACAACTACCGCCCACGTTCAAATTCCTCTATGGACGATGGTTACGTCTTTGCAGGTAAAGTACAGAGATAACAAAGGCGGGTTCAAATTCCTCTATGGACGATGGTTACACTTTCTTAGCTCTTCACTGCCTGCCGCCAAAAGTGGTTCAAATTCCTCTATGGACGATGGTTACCTTCGAGTATTGCTATTTTGTGTGCTTTATTTACTCCCGTTCAAATTCCTCTATGGACGATGGTTACCTTTTTGTTCCGGTGAGCGAACGTAAGTTTGGGAAGGTTCAAATTCCTCTATGGACGATGGTTACGCAGAACGTGTGCTTGAGCAAAGAAGAAAAAGAGGACGTTCAAATTCCTCTATGGACGATGGTTACGGTAAAGCATAGGTATAGCTCAGCATAGCTTTGCAGGTTCAAATTCCTCTATGGACGATGGTTACTTGCTCCGGTAAGCGAACGTGAGTTTGGGGAGGGGGTTCAAATTCCTCTATGGACGATGGTTACTCTGCTACCAGTCTTAACAGAGATTGAGAAAAAACAGTTCAAATTCCTCTATGGACGATGGTTACCCATTCCTCCGGCAGAAGTCTTTTTGCCTCCACCAAGTTCAAATTCCTCTATGGACGATGGTTACGAAGCGGAGCGGTCCCTTGACACGGGGGAGGCCCCCGTTCAAATTCCTCTATGGACGATGGTTAC
>NZ_BDGJ01000090.1:4987-63818 GCF_002207765.1 Calderihabitans maritimus | reverse complement strand
CAAAGGCACACCCGGTTATCAAGAACCTTATAGAGGTTCCATGATAACTTCTAAATCAAATTATACGAGGGGGGCAAGAAATGCACATTCCTGACGGGTTTCTTGATGCGAAAACTTGTATCACTACGGCAGGTATTAGCTTAGGTGTTCTTGGCTACGGTGCGAGAAAGATACAGGAGCGTTTTGATGATCGGCAAATTCCTTATATGGGAGTGATGGCAGCCTTTATATTCGCCGCCCAAATGGTAAATTTTCCGGTGGCCGGCGGAACTTCCGGTCATCTGATTGGTGCTACCCTGGCGGCAATTACCCTAGGCCCATGGGCTTCCAGCATTATAATGACCATAATATTGATTATCCAGTGGCTGTTCATGAATGACGGGGGATTTACGGTTTTGGGAGCAAATATTTTCAATATGGCCCTGATTGGAACCTGGAGCGGATACCTGACTTTTCGTCTGGTGAAAGGTTTGGGGAGATCTAAAGGGTTCTTTCTGGCCGGAGCATTTTTGGGGGCCTGGGTTTCAGTGGTCCTTTCGGCGGCTGCTGTAGCGCTGGAACTGGGCTTTTCCGGAACTATAGCCCTGTCGGTAGTGCTTCTGCCAATGCTTTTCTGGCACACAATTATCGGTTTTGCTGAAGGGTTGATTACCGTGGCTATTCTTTCGTACCTTATTAAAGCTCGACCGGATTTAATATTAACAAACCATGAGGAGTCTGAGGTGAGGTAAGATGCGGAAAGAAGTAATTATAGGTTTGTTACTGGCCATATTGGTGGCTGTCCTATTGGCTCCTTTTGCTTCCAGCCTGCCTGACGGCCTGGAACGAGTGGCTGAAGACTTAGGGTTTATCGATGCTCAGAAAGCTCCTACCATTAACGTCGCTCTTATGGAAGATTATGTCATGCCAGGGGTGGCCAATATCCAAGTGGCCACTAGCCTGGCCGGTCTATTTGGTGTTATTATTACCTTTGTTGCTTCTTACTGGGT
Source organism: Calderihabitans maritimus (assembly GCF_002207765.1). Taxonomy (NCBI): domain Bacteria; kingdom Bacillati; phylum Bacillota; class Clostridia; order Neomoorellales; family Calderihabitantaceae; genus Calderihabitans; species Calderihabitans maritimus. The sequence goes on along the minus strand of NZ_BDGJ01000090.1, from coordinate 62,829 downwards.
GGGGAAGCTGATTAGTGGGAAAATAAAATCCTAAGGCGGAGGGAAATTATGTGTACAGGTTCCTTGGAACATAGTCTTTCTTCGTCTAACTCTTCCAAAACCTTTTTTCATGGTTTGGATTCCAGGGTGAAGCTGCTTACTTCCATCGCTTTTGTGGTTCTGGTTGTATCCCTGCAATCGCTGTATTCGATTGCTCTGGCGGCTTTAGCTATAATCCTGATTATTGTGCTATCCGGAATTGGGGTAAGATATGCCATACGCCGCCTGGTTTGGATTCTCCCTTTCAGTGGAACAATAATTTTACTGGTTCCTTTTACTCACGGGGGTGAGCCGTTAGCTGCCTTTTCCCTACCAGGAATAACTTTGTATGTTAGCGGGGAAGGGGTATATAGGGCGTTACTGTTGGGAAGCCGGGTGATTGTATCAGTCCTTACTATTATGTTGGTTACCGCAACTACAACTTCTGTTGAGTTGTTGCGGGCCATGAGAGCGTTACACGTCCCCGTAATTTTTATTCGCTTAACGGAGTTTACCTGGAGGTATGTCTTCGTATTGCTCGATGAACTAAATCGTATGCACCAAGCCCGGAGAGCAAGAGGCTTTACCCTTCGTACCATATGGGATTCTTTTTCCCGCAAAACCCTGGCGGAAACCATAGGGATGCTTTTCCTGCGATCTTTACAGAGAGCAGAACGAGTATATCAGGCTATGCTGGCCCGAGGCTTTACCGGTGAAGTTAAGGGCAGAATGGATGGTCAAATCCGAGCAGTTGACTATATGTGGGGTTTAATGTTGGTATTGTTCTCTATTTTGCTCTTGTTAATTGATCGAGGAGGAATGACATGGAATCTGTAATCGAAGTTTCTGATCTCCATTTTGCTTACCGGGATGGTACAACGGCTCTGCGAGGGGTAAGCTTTTCCCTCGAACCAGGTTCGAAAGTAGCCTTACTGGGGTCGAACGGTGCTGGGAAATCGACCCTTCTTTTACACCTGAATGGACTGTTTTTACCCCAGCAGGGAATAATCCGCGTTCTAGGTAGAGAGATTAACAAGAAAACAGAGCTATGGGTACGTCAAAAAGTAGGAATAGTTTTTCAAGACCCAGATGATCAGGTGTTTTCCAGTACGGTCTGGGAGGATGTTGCTTTCGGACCGTTAAATATGGGGTTCTCTTCGGAAGAAGTGACCAGGCGAGTAAACTGGGCTTTAGAGGTAATGGGAATACAGCATCTGCAAGAGAAACCTCCTCATAACCTTAGTTACGGGCAAAAGAAAAGGGTAGCTATCGCTGGAGTTTTAGCGTTAGATCCGGAAATCGTTATTATGGATGAACCGATGGCTTTTCTGGATCCCAGAGGACAAGAGGACCTGAAGGAAATACTGGAATGGTTACATGAACAGGGAAAAACGTTAATAGTGGCTACTCACGACGTGGATTTTGCCGCTGCCTGGGCTGAAACAGTGCTTGTCATGAAGAATGGTGTTCTTCTCCGTGAGGGCACGAGGGAATTATTGACCGATGAAAAGATCATTGAAGAGGCCGGGCTTAGGCTTCCCCTGGTAGTGCAGATATTCCGACAACTGGGCATAGATACTGAAACGAGGTTACCCCTTTCCGTGGAGGAAGCTGTTAGACAAATTAGGATGCTGTTGGAAAGATAGAAGGGTTTTAGTGAAGCATTGTGGAATAAATAGCTAAAAATATTATCTATAGAAAGGGAGCTCGATAATGCACCTGGCGGACGATATTACCCAACTGATAGGGAAAACACCGATGGTAAGACTTAACTCTCTGCCGGAGCCAGGTTCCGCTGACCTGCTTCTAAAATTGGAGTCCTTTAACCCAGCAGGCAGTGTAAAGGACCGTATTGCCCTCAGTATGATTGACAAGGCAGAGAAAGAAGGGATTCTCAAGCCGGGCTCGGTTATCGTAGAACCGACTAGCGGCAATACAGGTATTGGCCTGGCTATGGTGGCTGCTGCGCGGGGATATCGCCTGATATTAGTGATGCCGGAGACGATGAGTATAGAAAGGCGCAAGTTGATGGCGGCCTTTGGAGCTGAGTTCGTCCTAACCCCGGGCGCCGAGGGAATGAAGGGCGCAGTGGCTAAGGCAACGCAGATTGTGCGAGAAAACCCTGATTACTTCATGCCGCAACAGTTTGAAAATCCTGCGAATCCCCAGATTCACCGGGAAACTACGGCTCAGGAGATCCTGGAACAGACCGGAGGAAATCTAGATGCTTTTGTGGCCGGAATAGGTACGGGAGGCACCATAACTGGAGTAGGGGAAGTCTTGAAAAAACAGTTGCCTCACGTTAAAGTAATAGGTGTAGAGCCGGCATCTTCCCCGGTGCTTTCGGGTGGAGAGCCTGGCCCCCATAAAATTCAGGGTATTGGTGCCGGATTTGTGCCAAAAGTTTTAAATCTGAATATTATAGATGAGATTGTTACGGTTTCCAATGAGGAAGCTATGGAGACGGCACGACTTTTAGCTCGCAGAGAAGGCATTCTGGCAGGAATATCTTCTGGAGCGGCTGTATATGCTGCCTTACAATTAGCCAAGAAACTAGGTAAAGGCAAAACAGTGGTTGCTGTCGCTCCGGATACAGGCGAGAGATATTTAACGACCGAGCTGTTTAAATTTCCTGCCCAGTAGCGGTTGTAATGCCGCAGGTTATCATCAAAAGGCCTCGAACACAAGAAAAACACGAGCCCCCTGTTCCGAACTTTCAATTGTAATTAATCCTTGCAACCCTTAAGGTTGGTTATTAAAATTATAAAAGTAGTTTGCAGTTTTTTTATAGTTTAGGAGGGGAACAACTCTATGGCTGGACATTCAAAATGGGCTAATATAAAGCATAAGAAAGCACGTATGGACGCAAAAAGAGGAAAATTATTCACTAAACTTGGACGGGAAATAATTGTAGCGGCTAAGCTAGGGGGCGGCGACCCGGAAGCAAACCCTCGGTTGAAGGCAGCTATACAGAAGGCCCGGGAGGCTAATATGCCTAATGACAATATCATCAGGGCCATCAAACGGGGAACCGGGGAAATTGAAGGAGCAGACTATGAGGAGGTCGTATACGAGGGTTATGGGCCGGGTGGAGTAGCATTACTTTTAAAGGCTACTACTGATAACCGGAACCGTACCGCTTCAGAAATAAGACACCTGTTTGCCAAAAACGGAGGAAACCTGGGAGAAAACGGTTGTGTCGCGTGGATGTTTGACATGAGGGGTCTTTTAACGGTAGATCTCAATGAGGTACAGCAGGATCCCGAGGAAATTATGCTGGAGAGCATAGAAGCCGGCGCGGAAGATGTTAGCGTAGAAGGAGAAACAGTGGAAATAATCACTGCGCCGGATGAGCTGATGACGGTTAAAGAAACCCTGGCCGAAAAGGGATATAAATTTACTATAGCTGAAGTAACTATGATACCCAAAACTACAGTTTCCGTCAGTGACAGAGAACAGGCGGAAAAGATATTAAAGCTGGTTGACGTTCTGGAAGACCATGATGACGTCCAGTCGGTGTACGCAAACTTCGATATTCCCGACGATTTGATGAAAGAAATTGGACAGTAAAAGGAGTTGCCTCCCGTAAAGGCAACTCTTTTTACTTATCTGCTTCGGTATTCATCGAGGGAGTCGAGCGCCTCCAACAATTCTTCTACACTGCCAAAGTTGAGCGTGCCTTCGCGTACCTGCTGTTGCCACGGTCGGGGAAGACTGTCTATTCTTACGTCGGTTACGGATACAACCCCTCCGTCTATGCCAACGGGTCCCCGGATTATAGCTACATAGTCACCATAGGCTCCCAAATGACGTTTTTTGGCATCTTCGGGGCACAGGTCTTCTATCTGCCTGCTAAGTATTATGTAGTCGCCGGCTTCATAAACGGTCCACCCTTCCTCCTGGGAGAAAGTTTGTTGCAATTCGTTTACAGAGAGACCGTCTAGATGCTGGATATCTTCCTTTTCTTTGGTTATCGTATGTTCACAGACCGCATAATATTCCTGAAATAAAAGCTTGCGCTCATTAGCCCTTTCTCCTTTGTCCTGGGAGGTGGCAGCAGCCGGCGTAAATATGGGTTTTTGTAACTTCGCGGTCCCGAAAAAGTTGTTGGAAGCCAGATATACTAAGAAGAAGCTTACTAAGGAAGCTAAACTGCAGGCTATTAGGATATGCTTATATTTTTTCCAAGCCATCTACAACCCTCCTTTGTAGGAATCCTTTAACTTATAGCTTATCCACTTTTAGATCGGCATATACCTGGATGAGAGATTACCTAATTTTGCTTCGTCAGCGTTAGGAGCTGAAAGTACAAAGCAAACAGCAGCCATCGGGAAAGAATGTTCTGCTACGAAAGGATAAGGCTATGGCATGTCGAATATAGAACGAAGAGGAGAGAAAATTCATGGTTATTTTGGGCATTGATCCCGGCACGGCTATCACCGGCTATGCAGTGATAGAGGCCTCGGACAACAGAATATCACCAGTTGATTACGGCTGCATCCGAACTAATGCTCAACATGCCCTTCCCCAGCGGCTGCAAACCATATACTTCCGGATACAGGAGTTGATAGAAAAGTACCGTCCCCAACATTGTGCCGTAGAGGAACTTTTTTTCAATAAGAACAGCAAGACAGCCATGGCTGTAGGTCAGGCACGGGGAGTGGCTTTACTGGCGGCGGCTAATGCGAATCTGGAAATCTACGAGTATACACCGTTACAGATTAAGCAAGCCGTAACGGGTTACGGTCGGGCCGACAAGTTTCAAATTCAGCAAATGGTTAAAATGCTTGCCGGGTTGAAGGAAGTTCCCCGGCCGGACGATGTAGCCGACGCTTTGGCGCTTACTATCTGTCATGTCCATGCTTATCGCATGCTTCAGGTTGTGTCTGCAAAGGGTGATACATATTGATAGCGTATTTGCGAGGAAATTTGCAGGATAAGGCGGCAGACAATATTGTAGTAGAGGTAGGAGGGATAGGATACCAGGTCATTGTCCCGGCGGGAGTACTTGCCAAACTGCCGCCTCCCGGGCAGTCAGTAATGGTTCATACTTATCTGCATGTCCGGGAAGATGGATTACAATTATTTGGTTTTTTGGATCTAGGAGAACTGGAGTTATTTAAAACCCTTCTCAGTGTTTCCGGTATGGGACCGAAAAATGCCATAGCGGCATTATCTACTATGCCGGCAGAGCAAATTAGACAGGCTATTATTACCGAGAATGTAAATGCTTTGACTAATATACCGGGTATCGGCAAAAAAACGGCTCAAAGGTTGATATTAGAGCTTAAGGATAAATTAGGCAAGCAGTTAAAGGAAGAGGTTTTGGTATCCACTGCACAAGGGGAAACCTCAGCGTTAAATGATGCCCTGGAAGCTTTGATCCAGTTGGGATATAGTCCTCAGGAGATACAAGGGCTACTCCGGAAAGGGCTCAAAGAACTGGGACAGAATGTACAGGCCAATGATCTGGTCCGTTTTGTTTTAAAGCAGTTAGGGAGAAGCTAGCAGGAGGTTCATATAATGACCGAGCGGTTGGTGTCTGCCAGAAAAAAAGAAGAAGATCTTTCTATAGAGAATAGCCTCCGGCCTCAAACTTTCAAGGAATTTATAGGGCAAAAAAAGGTGAAAGAAAAATTGGAAATTTTTATTCAAGCCGCCAGAGCTAGAGGGGAAGCTCTAGACCATGTTCTTCTGTACGGGCCTCCCGGACTGGGTAAAACAACACTGGCTCACATCATCGCTCAAGAGCTAAAGGTTAACATACGCATTACTTCCGGACCCGCCATTGAGAGACCGGGTGATCTGGCTGCTATTTTAACCAATCTGGAGCCTAATGATGTTTTATTTATCGATGAAATTCATCGCCTTCACCGCAGTGTGGAAGAAGTGCTTTATCCGGCTATGGAGGATTTCGGGCTGGATATAGTTTTGGGGAAAGGCCCCAGCGCTCGGTCTCTGCGCTTGGGTCTGCCTCCGTTTACTCTGGTAGGCGCTACCACCAGGGCCGGTTTATTGAGCTCACCGCTGAGAGACCGGTTTGGTGTGATAAGCAGGTTAGACTTCTACGAAAATGAAGAATTGGAGCAGATAATTATGCGGGCGGCTAAGATTTTAAATGTTTCTATCGATCATGAAGGAGCGAGAGAAATTGCCCGGCGCTCTAGAGGGACCCCTCGAGTAGCTAACCGGTTGTTGAAAAGAGTAAGAGACTATGCAGAAGTTAAAGCAGAAGGGAAGATTACGCGAGAAGTAGCCCGGGCAGCTCTTAAACTGTTGGAGATTGATGAATTAGGCTTAGATATGGTTGATCGAAAAATGCTTCTTGCTATAATTGAGAAATTTGATGGGGGACCTGTAGGTTTGGAAACCTTGGCCGCCACAATCGGAGAAGAGCCCGATACGGTAGAAGATGTATATGAGCCTTATCTTTTGCAGCTAGGTTACATAAGCAGAACGCCTCGCGGACGGGTAGTAACCAACCTGGCGTATCAACATTTTGATCTACCCATAAGAAAGGTCACCGGACAGGAAACTTTTTCCTTTTAGGTGACGGCCCGAGGTAACACCTCGGGTTTATTAATGACTGAACATATCGCTTAGCGGTATCAAGCGGGCGTACTCTTCTAAAGGGATACTGGTTTCCCAGTGACCGGTTAACTTGGCCAGGAGGATTACGGCTAAGAAAGTACCCCACAGGAGAATAATGTAGTGTGGAGGTTTTAGATATAACCTTTTTGCCGTAGAGGTTACCCTTAACGCTTCAGGAACGGGACAACTGTCGATGCAGTTCAGGCAGGCGGTACACTCGGGAGAATAGACCCTTCTCATTTGATCTACCTTAAGGTGATTGGGACAGTTTCTGGTACATGCCCTACAGCCAACACAGTAATTTTCTTCACGGGTGATTTTAAAGGGGCTAGCCAGGCTGAGAAGACCCAGCAGTGCTCCGTAAGGACAAAGATAGCGGCACCAGAAATGACGGATGATGAGCGAAAGTAGCATTAGAATCAGTAAAACCTTTACGGTAAAAGGACTGGGGGATAGAAAGAATTTCAACATTTTAACGTCGGCGATTTTATTGTACGGAGCGTGGAGAAAAGCACTTATGGCGGCGACCGGCATATCCAGAACTATAACTTTTAGGAAGAAACCCAGCACAAGATACTTGACAGCCATAAGCGGTTTGTCCAACCATCGGGGCAGGGTAATATTGGAACCGAAAATCTTTTGGCCCAGAAGTCCCAGGCCTTCCGAAAGAGTTCCTATAGGGCAAATCCAGCTGCAAAATCCTTTCTTAAATAGCCAGCTAACCAGCAACACGGCGATAAAAATGGCCAGTCCGGCCGGGTGAACGGAGTCAAAGACCCCGGTAGTCAACCATAGCTTAAAAGCCATTAAGGCACTTATGGGAAGAAACCCTTCCACGGAAGGGGGTCGGGATACAAATTGACGGCCTGCCTGTTCAAAAAAGCTTACAAATTGATAAAATCTCCAACCGATATAAAGTAGAAAAAGGGAAAAGGCAATCTGAATACTGTGACGAAGCCAGCGAATTTTTTTGAACATGATGTTTCCCTCCAGAACAGTTTTTTAAGACCATATTACTGCCTGGCAGCAAAAAAAGTCTGTAAGCTAAATCACCATTGTGACAAAAAATACACCTGCCTGTGTTGTATTTCACAGAACGGGGATCGTTTGCAGGTTATGATGGAAATAGAAAAAACGAGACGTTAGAGGGAGGTTGTTAATTATGAAAGTCAAAGTTGAGAGGGAGCTTTGTATAAGCTGTAGTCTTTGTGAGGTTACCTGTCCTGAAGTGTTCGAACTGGATGCGGAAGGCAAGTCTAGGGTGATGGTAGATGTGGTGCCGCCGGAACTGGAAAGTACAGTTAGAGAAGTAATTGATGATTGCCCTGTGGGAGCCATTTCGGAAGAGGAATAAGGTGGAGGTCAGGTAGAGTGTTAACCCGAAAGGGTTAAGGAGGAGGGAAAACATGAAATTGGTGGGCAATTGCCAGACAACTGCTATGGGAATTTTGCCCCACACCGAAATCAATCAGGCCCTCCGACTGGCTTTGTCCCTGGATATACCCTTTTGGCCTCAGTTGCCGAAGGTGAGTTTTTGCGAGGACATGTACGCCCAGGCTGCAGAGCAATTCCCGGGGGTAACTTTAGATTTGGAGGAACAGAGAGTTAACTTTTCTATGGATAAATTCTACCAGGATTTGCCTATATACGTGGAAAACCTGGATGACCTCAGATACTTTGCCATTTCGGAAAAATATTCTCCTGTTTACCATCGTTTTTTGAACCAGGACTTGCAGAATTATTCTGCCATAAGGGGACAGAACATAGGGCCCGTCAGTTTTGGCCTCAAGATAACCGATGAGACCAAAACCCCTATAATTTATCACGATGAAGTGAGACAGGTCATATTTGATTATATGGCCAAAAAAGTAACTCAGCAGTACCGGGAACTGCAAGAAAAAAACGAAAATGCTTTTGTTTGGGTAGATGAACCCGGGCTGGAATTAATTTTTATGGCTTTTACCGGCTATCCCAGTGAAAGAGCAAGGGAAGACTACCGGGAGTTTTTGCAGCATATAGCCGGTCCCAAGGGCGTTCACTTGTGCGGTAATCCCGACTGGTCTTTTCTGCTAAATCTTGACTTGGACATTCTTTCCATAGACATACTGCAGTGGGGGCACATTTTTGTTAAATACAAAGAGGAATTGAAAAAGTTCTTGGACAGAGGAGGTATTATCTCCTGGGGCATCACTCCTACTTTGACCGAGGAAGTCATCGCTGAAAATGTGGATACCCTTCTGGAAAAGTTAGAGGAGCTGTGGGACGCCTTATCTAGGGCCGGGATAGATAGGCGGCAGGTGGTGCGGCAGGCATGGCTGGCGCCTGCCCGGTGCTGTCTACTGAATGCGGATGGAGTCAAGTCCGTAGAGAAATCCTTTGCCATGCTGCGAGAACTGTCGGCCCGGCTGCGGGATAAGTATTCTTTAACCTGAAGATAATTATATTTGGTATTATTATCGGAATTGGATTTGTTTGTTACTAAAGACGGCAAGTTGCCGTCTTTTTTGTACGGACGAGCTGAATTTACAAGTAAATTTTTTCGGATGGCACATAAGAATGAATCATTTGATACACAAAATCAATCAGTTGACGGGTGATTTGTTCTGGATAACTGTAAATTCCATTCTTGCATTCGAAAGGATAGTGAAGTAATGGAGAATCAATTTTATTTTTTCTGATATTTTTCAGATAATCACGGGGCATGCGGAAAACGCCGATACTAATATCTTTGATTTTTTCGGCAGGCAATATAGAAAATGTTTCCTGGATACACTGTTTGTAGTGTTCTTGCCATTTTTCGATATACAGGATAGGATCAAAACACAGTCTAACTTTCCACCCGTCATTGATTGATTGTTTGATACATTTCAGTCTTGCATTGAGCGAAGGTGTTTTTTGTTCAAATTCGTTAATCGCTTCTTGAGGAGAGAGTGTCCACGCCAAAACAATATTTTCGGAGGGCGGTAAATGCCGGATGGCAGAATAATTGACGCTTTTGGTCCGCAGTTCGATTTGTAAATCCGGATGCCTTCGGGCATACTGAATCCACATCGAAGCAAAGGGTACTACGTTTTCAAAAGCGAGCAAGTCGGTATCGTAGGAAATAGAAAGGTAAACAGGATGCTTTTGTAAAAGAGACTCTAATTCCGAGAAAAAATCCTCAATGTTGACAAACACAACGATATTGGCAGATGGATACATTCCTTGAAGATAGCAATAATCGCACTCGTAAATGCAGTTCAAAACGGAGGAAGTATAGTAGAAGTGTTCATTTCCAAAATTTTGACAAACTTTTGTCCCTGGATAGATGAAGCGATCTTTTTTTACTGCTAAAATCAACTTCCGACTATTCTTTTGCAGAAAGAAATTTTGCCTGGTTCTACAAAAGACATCTTTATAATGATTGACTTCTATTCTGGTAGCGTGAGGAAACCGGTGGAGTACTTTTTTTGTGATGGGGTGAGTTGCTATACTTTTTTCAATATAAATATGGGAAAAGCTATTCATGAACAAGTTGTCTTTTGATTTGTTCAAAATAGATCTTCCCTTCGCTTTTCGACTTAGCCGTAACATTTAAAAAAGGTCGTAAGCACGCAAGGCTTTTTTGATAGCGTATTTTATACTGTTTTGCAAATTGTTTTAGTTGGTGGGTCATAGTGACAGATAATCGTAAATTTTGGCTTATTTGATGTAACATGTCATAGTCATTTTCAGTCAATATGTCACCAAAATTCATATTGAGTAGCTTAATATTATTGATCAATTCACAAATTACGGGTATGTTTTGGTGGATTAGTTCAGAAACCATTCGTTGGGACAACTTTTTTTCTTCTAAAAAATCAGAAACGATTTTAACACAGTAAATGTTATGAGGGGGCAGAAAAGAAGCAGCAGCTTCATAAAACCCGGCACCTTCCATATCGACGAAATTTCCTTCAATGGTGGAAACCATGTTTTTATAAACCGGGTGAGAAAAGGTTTCGAGTGTGCCTTCCACCAGGTGATGTTTAATTAAAATGTCGGGATAATATGTTCTTTTAGTTTCATGATGAATGATTTTATGGCATAGAACCGGAGTACCATGTTTATGGTCAGTACTGGTAGCACCACAAATCCCTATATTGAAAGCAGCATCCGTGCTTTTGACCTGGTACAGGGTCAACAAATGAGCAGTAGCAATAGCGGCAGCAAGAACTCCTGTCCCGCTAATGATGAGTGCCACATCCTGGCTACTATAAATTTCATATTTAGAGAATTGGGGTATTTTTTTTAAGCAAAAATAACGAATTAATGGTTTCGCTTCACTGTAAAAAGCCGTCACGATATAGAGCATCATCAAACACCCGGTTATTGCTTTGTCTCTATAAATTATATAAGACATTCTTGGATAAGTACAGCGATACGGAAGCGGGGATCATGTCAACCTACTGTAGGAATTTCGCGGGATACTCGCCGCCTGCAGGCCGCAAACTGTTAGATAAACGAAATATTATCACCAAGCGTCTCCAAAACCCGATATCGAAGATTGTCAAATGATGGCGATTATTGATAATTGATCGGAATGATCAGGTTTAATCGCCTTTTTTCCCCCGATAACATTTTACTTGTATTCAAGTGGGTGTTTGCAGAAGTGTCAACCCGGTTGCAGGAGGGTGACCTGCCGGCAAAATTTAAGAAAAATGTAAGAAAGATGAAAAGAAAGTGTAATAAGTTTTTGGTAATTTTAAGGCCGAAAACAGTCTCCTGATTTTGTGTTAAATTTCACATGCGCAGGCAGAGGGGGTGGAACGGGAGGTCTTGTTGCCAGCTGGGGATTACAAAGCCGGAAAGGAGGAGAGCTTTTGAAACCGGTTAGTAGATTGTGGTTGACTTTTTTGCTAGTTGTGGTGCTGGCTTTGTTTTTGCAAGGCTGTTCTAGTGGGAAAGAGGTTAAGGAAACTTCTGCAGTGGAAAACGAAACTGCTGTAGAGGCCGAGACGGTAGACTATACTCCCCAAAACGATGTGGAGGCCTATTATAAGGAAGTAATGCCCGGTAAGTTCAAGATGTGGAAGGAAAGTGCTCATGGCCGCAACGGGGTAACCTGTTCTGTCTGCCATGAGGACCTCAAGGATAACAAGCTTCCGGCGGAAAAGCTAGTTTACAACGGCGAGTTTGACACAGTTAAGCCGGAGACTTGTGCTAAATGTCACCAGAAAGAATATGAAGGATGGAAGAACACCCGTCATGTCCAGGCTGTAGAGTTTTCCAAGAAAAACGTCCGTTATCACCTGTTAGACGGATACCCGGCCATGCAGGTGCTAGGATGTAAGTCCTGTCACGAAAAAGTTGCCAAAACCTGTAGCAGTTGTCATACGGTGCACAGTACTGAGCTTCCCAAACCGCCGCTTAACATTACCAATGGGTGTGAGAACTGTCATATGGGACCTGACCACCCGCAGAGGGAAGCTTTTGAATCTTCCAAGCACCATCAGGTGGCGTTAGCTACAGGTGAACCTACTTGTATCACCTGTCATACTACCGAGGAAAACCGCCATGAGATTTTCCGTATTAAGGGAACGGAAGATCACGGCCGTACCAAGATGCTGCAAAACTGTCAGAACTGTCATAGCCGCGAGTTTGCGGAAGATGCTTTGGCGAAAGTCGATGAAATTAAGAAAGAAACCAATCGGATCATTGACGAAGCCCGCAAGATCATTCAGGGACTGTATCGCGACGGTATCCTCAAACCGAGCCCTGGTTCCTTGCTGGACGAAAACGGCATGCCTATGCTGAATGCTAAGGGAACCAGTTACAGTCACGTCAGCCATATTGAAAGTTTGATGTTTGAACTCTTCAAGTATGCCGGAGCGACAGCCATCAAAGGTGCTCAACACTTTGCTCCAGACTACGCCCACTGGCACGGAAATGCAGACTTGTGGCAGAAGTATCTTGAAATAAAGAATGAAGCGGAAAGGTTGAGGCTGGAAGCTAAGCTTAAGGAAAAACTGGGTATCGAAACGGAAGAGTATCCCATGTTTAAGTACTCGCAAGAAACCGGTAAGGAGTTGCAAGACTTAAATTAATTAGCGGACAGGAAATTTTAGAGACTGGGGGAAGAGGGTTATGGCCCTCTTCCTTTTTTTGAGTCACGGGATAGAACAGGTCTAGCTGGCTTTTTTATGGCATGTTTTGCTAGAATGGTGGGGGAGGTTTTACCGTAACTTTGTCGAAATAGCTTTAAAAAAGCTGGAGGTAAAAATATGTTTTCCCGCTTAACCCTGACTCAGCGCTTCATGCTAGTCATCACCATTGCGGTATTAATAGTGGCTACGGCCGCTTTTTGGTGGGACATGAAACTACAGCAGGAGTATGCCTTGAAGGAATTGAAAGAAAAGGCCCGGGTGATAGCACTGCAATTGGTGGCCACCCGCCAGTTTATAGCTGCCAACCAAGACCGGATTAACAGTGATTCTCAGGGTCACTTTGAATTTAAGGGCCTAAACCCGGCGGCGGTGGGTAAAGGTGTTGGTGATATTTTTAGCAGGTTAACCCGTTACCGGTTCAAGCAGACGCGGCTCGAGGTTAGAAATCCGGACAACGCACCGGACGATTACGAGAAGAAGGCTTTGTTGCGCTTTAAAGCTGAACCGGATTTAGAGGAGATCTGGGGCATCGATATAGTAGGAGGGGAAAAGGTATTCCGCTATTTAATTCCTTTATATTATGAGGAACCGTGCATGGCCTGCCATGGAAAGCCGGCGGGGGAAAAGGATATTTCGGGCAATCTAAAGGAAGGTCACGAGGCAGGAGAGTTGGCCGGTGCCATCAGTATTACTACTCCCATGAGTTACGTGGAGGAAGGTCTGCGGAGGACTTTTTACAGCCATTTGTTTTTCTTCGCGGCTTTAGTCGTCTGGTTGCTGTTTCTCTTAAACTGGTTTATGAACCGGTTGGTGAGTTCCCCTTTGCGAAGATTAATGGTCATGGCCTCTAGAGTGGGAAAGGGTGAATGGGGAGCTCTAGTAGATGAGACGAAAATGGCCGGTGAAATCCGGGAATTAGCCCGTCAGTTAAACTCTATGGCCGCCCAACTGAAAGAACTTTATGCCAAACTGGAAGTTAAGGTAGAAGAGCGGACCCGCCAGTTAAAGGAAGCCAACCGGCAACTACGGGCACAGCAGCAGCAATTGAAAGAACTAAACCGGGAGCTTAGAGAGGCCAATCGAGTAAAATCAGAATTTATGGCCAATATCAGCCATGAACTGCGCACTCCGCTTACTGCTATCCTTGCCTTTACGGAGATGCTTCTGGACGGTGCTGCCGGCAGGATTACGGAAGAACAAAAGGAATATCTACAGGATATTGCGGAAAGCGGGCAGCAACTACTCAAAATGATTGACGATTTATTGCGGCTCTCTAAAATTGAGGCAGGAAAGATGGAGTTAAACCGCAGCTTGATAGAAGTGTATCATTTGGTCGAGGGAGCCGTGCGCACGGTTAAACCGTTGGCGGAGCGGAAAGGCCTGGTGATCCATACGAAAGTCGAGGAAGGCCTGCCTAGTTTGTTCGCGGATCGAGAAAAACTGGGGCAGGTTTTGTTGAACCTTTTAAGTAACGCGGTTAAATTTACTCCCGCCGGGGGATATATAGAAGTTAGGGCGGGCCTGACCAAAGACGGCCGGGCATTTTCCTTTGCGGTCAAAGATACCGGTATCGGTATCGCGCCGGAGGACCAGAAAATCATTTTCGAGAAATTCCGACAGGTAGATGGTTCTCCCTCCAGGTCCTACGGAGGTAGCGGATTAGGATTGGCTTTGGCCAAGCATTTAGTCGAATTGCACGGCGGAGAGTTAACCGTGGAAAGTGAGCCGGGTAAAGGGAGTACTTTCACCTTTGTAATTCCTGCACAGCTGAGTGAGGGGGAAGTTTCATGAAACAAACCATTTTGGTGGTGGATGATGAGCCTAAAATATTAAAAATCCTGGAGCATTCTTTGCGGCGGGAAGGTTTCGAAGTTGTCAAAGCCGCCGACGGGGAAGAGGCTGTTATGCTGGCGCAGGAGAAGAAACCGGATTTAATTGTACTGGACCTTATGTTACCTAAGATAGATGGTTTTGAGGTCTGTCGTCGTGTGCGTAAATCGAGTGATGTTCCTATACTTGTCCTTTCGGCTAAAGGAAGCGAAGTGGATAAAATTGTTGGTTTCCAGCTGGGAGTAGACGATTACCTGACCAAACCTTTTAGCCCGGCTGAGCTGGTACTGCGGGTAAAGGCAATTTTACGGAGGGCTTCTACCTCCGAAATCGTTAAGAAGAGGAAGCAGCTTGTTTTCCCCGGCATCAAAATAGACCGGTCTACTCATACGGTGGAGGTGGCAGGAAAAGAGATAAACTTAACGGTTAAAGAATTTGAACTGCTATGGCTTTTGGCTTCCCATCCGCGCCAGGTATTTACCCGGGAACAGTTATTGGATAGAGTTTGGGACGGTGCTCACTGCGGGGAGGAAGGCAGTGTTACCGTTTTGGTACGCCGTCTCCGGGAGAAAATTGAACCGGACCCGGCTAATCCTCAGTTTATTAAGACCGTATGGGGATTGGGATATAAATTCGAAACCGATGACTTGAAGGTTGATTAGTAATTTAAAGATTGTTTGTAATATAATATATACTTAGTAAAAATAAAAATGCGGAGGTAATGTACGGTGAATGAGTGGAGTTCTTTAGGGAAGTTATTCATTATGTTTGGAATATTCGCCGTGATTATAGGTCTTTTTATGCTGGGAATGGGTAAAGTTTTCAATATTGGCCGACTGCCGGGGGATATTTACTACCAGAAAGGCAACTTTACATTTTACTTCCCGCTGGCTTCCAGTATTCTGTTGAGTATAATTTTAACTATTATCCTCAACCTGCTCTTACGCAGGTAATTTTATTTTGGAGTTTATTGACTTTTGCCTTCCACCCCCCGAAAAGCTTAAGTTCTTACGAACAAATGTAATGAGCGAGGTGATAGGGTTGGAGACTTTTGATGAAGATCCGTACGTGCTTCTTCATAAAGCTCGTGCCGGAGATAGACACGCTCGAGAGGAATTTACCAGGCGCTTCACCCCGTTTGTTTTGCGCGTAGCTTCGGAAAGTGTGGGAAGATATGTAGCGCTGGGACAGGATGATGAAAGCAGTATAGCCTTAATGGCTTTTAATGAAGCAATTGATCAATATGATCCAGGACAGGAAACTAATTTTTTGACTTTCGCCGAAACCGTTATCAAGAGGCGATTGATCGATTACCTTCGCCGGGAAACAAGACGACGGCAACGGGAATTTCTTATTTCCCCGGAAAAAACAGAGGAAGGATATCCGGATTCCTTCCCCGTATCTCTTCAGGAACGACAGGCCGTTGAAATTTTTAACCGGCAACAGGAGGCGAGTGAACGAAAAGAAGAGATAGCCCTATTTAAGAAGAGATTAGAGGAGTTTGGTATCTCGTTGCCGGATTTGGCCCGCTCATCGCCCCGTCATAAGAGTGCCCGTCGTAGAGCCATGGAGGCGGCAAGGATTTTAGCGGAGGAAGATTCTCTCCGGGAGTCTTTTCTTCGCCATAAAATGTTACCGCTCAAGGAACTGGAAATCAGAACCAGATTTAGTCGCAAGACCTTGGAACGTCACCGCAGGTACATAATAGCCATCGCCTTAATCTATGTAGATGAATTTCCTTACCTTAAAGAGTATCTTAAAGAGACTGATTCGACAGTTGAAAGGGGGTAGGACGGTTGAAGACAAAGGAACGGAAAGGACTGATTTTGGAAAAAACAGGAGATAAAGTTATAATACTCACGCCTGACGGAGAATTTGTCGAACGTTCTGCCCGCCTGGTCAAGGGAGAAATTGGAGATGAGATTTATTGGAATACACCTGTAAGGTTCGGAGGGATTGGTCGAAGATTACTGTTGGTCGCAGTGGCTGTTCTCTTTTTCTTCCTATTGCCCGGGATTGTTTCCCATTTTATCTGGCTGCCTGTAAATCAGGAGGCAGTAGCCTTTGTGAGCGTAGATATTAATCCTAGTATAGAGATTGCCTTAAATCGTCAGCAAAAAGTTATTTCTGCTTCTGCCTTTAATGATGACGGCAGGCGGCTGCTGGAAGGTCTTAAACTTAAAGGGTGGGTGGCGGAGAAAGCGATAGCCATGATTATCCAAGAGGCGGCAAGGGCAGGGTTTTTCCAGCCGGACCAGGAGAATACGGTAATTCTGGGAGTTTCGCCTGGGGGAGCCGAACAGGAATGGGTTGAAAAAGTAGAGAGAAAACTTAGAAATACCGCAAGGCAAACGGTGGAAGAAATACAGGTAGATGCTCTGGTAGAAACTGTGCGCCTAACTTCAGAAGATCGAGCTCAAGCCAGGAAATTAGGCCTTTCCCCGGGGAAATACGCTATCTTTATGGAAGCCGTGGCCTCCGGCCTAAAGGTAACGGTTGAAGATATGCGGGAGAAAAGTGTGGCCCATGCCATTAAAGAGGCCGGGGGTAAAGTGGGCGAGGTTATGAGGCGGGCCCACTGGAAGAAGAATTTTCACCGGATGATCAATAAAAAAGATACCGGGCACGATAATGGCGCGAGCACGGAACCGGAAGGTTTTCCGCCAAAAAGCAACTACGGGACGAATGATGATTTGGGGCAGCAGAATAACCTAATGGGGCCGTATCAGACCAAACCGGCGGCAGGTAAACACGTTTACTCTCCTGGCCGAGGAAGGCCCGCTTCTCCGGAGCTTGAAAAAGTTCAGAAGAGAAGACTGAAGCAGCGTCCCCCCAAATTCGGTAGCAAGCAGAAAGTTAACCACCAATAGTCTGGCTGAAACGGCAGGACTCTTATCGTTTTTGTCGAAACCAAAACAGGTAGTGCCTTTTTGAGGAGAGATGAAAGTGGAGCGAAAGAAGTTAGTATGGTTAATAGGGTTTCTGCTGATTTCTTTTTTTATGAGTGAGTTTAAGGTCAGTGCGGAAGAAATAGTACCTATCAGGGTCCGTCTGGCTTCGGGGAATGATGCCGTGAGTTTTCGCGTGGTAGAAGGAAAATATGAACTGGTGGACGGTGCCCTAAATTTACCTATTGGTTCTCCTCTCCCCGGCGAGATCTGGACGATTCGTAAAGAAGGGCTCAACCTGAAGGTTGCCGTAAACGGCCAATTACAAGAAATACCTTACGAAGGTCCTCTCTTTCTCACTCAGAAGGACACCTCTCAATTGAACCTATTTAGCTATAATGACACGCGCTACCGGGGGGATCTGGTTATTTACAATACTCAAAACGGTCTGCTGGTAGTCAACGTTTTGGATATTGAAAAGTACCTCTATGGTGTAGTAGGCAGAGAAATGGGGTACTGGGCGGAAGAAGAGGCTTTGAAAACCCAGGCGATAGTTTCCCGGACCTATGCCTTAAGTCGCAGGAATCCGGACCGGCTGTATGATGTAGGTTTAGATACTTTTACGCAAGTCTACGGTGGATATGAGGCAGAGCTGGAGCCTGGGGCCGATAGAGTTAAAAAGGCGGTTGATGCCACTGCCGGACTGGTAATCTATTATGACGGGCAGCTTATTGAAGCTTTCTTTCATGCCAATGCCGGGGGTTATACGGAAAGTAGCGAGAATGTATGGTCGGAAGCAAGGCCGTACTTAAAGGCGGTACCTTCTCCGTGGGATGAATATGCCTTAAAATACCCGAAGCAAAGTAGTGGCTGGCCAGCCAACACCTATAGCTGGGTTAAAACTTTTACTCGCCAGGAACTTGAGGAACAGTTGGAGCAGTGGAATGAGCAGAATCAGATCCTCGGACGGGATGACAGGGTGGTTAGAGTGGGAAAAATCTTGGCCCTTAAAACCTACCGGTTTGCAAAGGATAGCCGGGAGAGTAATGCTTCCGGCCGGGTAACCCGCCTGGATCTAATTGGAAACAGGGGGACCAAGACTTTCTGGCGGGATACCATCCGCTCCGTATTTGGTCTTAAGAGTACCCTTTTTGAAGTGAAGTTTGATTCCACGGTTAGCATTTTATCTGGAGTGGGTGAACAGGTTGAGGTGCATAATGGTAGCAGTATATTTGCTATCGGTGCAGAAGAAAATCGTTTAACTCCTAATGGTAACAGGGAAACTTATGTGGTGAAAGGTATGGAAAGCCGGCGAGTTATTCCGAAGGAGTTCCGGAACGTTACTTTTGTGGGTAGGGGCCACGGGCATGGAGTAGGCCTCAGCCAGTGGGGCGCCCGGGGTATGGCGGCGGCCGGGCATAATTATCAGGAAATAATCGAACACTATTATAACCAGGGCAAGAAAGACGGTAGGTTGACGATCGGGCCTTATCGGTTGAAGACCGAAGGTGGCGAAAAATGAGAGTAGCGGATTTTGATTACCAGTTGCCGGAAGAATTAATTGCCCAGGAACCGGTGGAGCCCAGAGATTCTTCCCGGTTAATGATTCTGCACCGAAAAACCGGAAAAATTGAACATCGGATTTTTAGGGATATAGTTGAATACCTTCGCCCGGGGGACGTAATGGTTCTTAACAACACGCGGGTAATACCGGCTCGGCTTTACGGGCGGAAGGCGGAAACGGGAGCTCAAGTTGAGGTATTTTTGCTTACGCACCGCGAGGGAGACTGTTGGGAGACATTGGTAAGACCTGGAAAAAAAGTGAAGCCCGGCAATTCTATTATTTTTGGTAACGGAGAACTGGTGGGGAAGGTTGTGGGCTACACGGAAGCGGGTGGTAGGCTAATACAATTCCAATACGATGGGAGTTGGGAAGCAGTAATAAATCGTTTAGGCAGGACTCCTTTGCCGCCTTATATCAGGACGGCGAAAGAATACCGGGAAAGATACCAGACGGTATATGCCCTTCACGAAGGGTCAGTGGCGGCGCCTACGGCAGGACTTCACTTTACTCCGGAATTGTTGGAGCAGATTAAGAAACGAGGTATCAAGGTGGTCTTTTTACTTCTCCATGTAGGTTTGGGGACATTTCAGCCCGTCAAAACCGATAGAGTTGAAGACCATAGAATGCATGCGGAATATTACCGGCTTTCTTCCGATACGGCTGAAACGATTAATCATGCCCGTCGGAAGGGTGGTAGGGTAATTGCGGTAGGGACTACTACCGTACGCACTTTAGAAACGGTAGCTGATGAAGAAGGAAACGTACGTTCTGGAGAAGGTTGGACCGACATCTTTATCTATCCTGGCCATCGTTTCCGGGCTGTTGACGCCCTGGTAACTAATTTTCATTTACCGCGATCGACCCTTCTTATGTTAGTAAGCGCGTTTGCCGGTAGGGATAAAATTATGGAAGCTTACCGGGAAGCCATTGATAAAAATTATCGTTTTTATAGCTTTGGTGATGCCATGTTGATTCTATAGATTTTTACGGACAGGGGGTACTACCCTGACATGACGATAGCCTTTGAGGTAATTAAAGAATGTAAGGATACCCGGGCTCGGGTTGGTCGGCTTTATACTCCTCACGGGGTGGTAGATACACCGGTATTTATGCCGGTGGGGACGCAAGCGACGGTCAAAGCCATGTCCCCCGAGGAACTGGAAGAAATAGGAGCCCAAATTATTCTCAGCAATACTTATCACCTATATCTGCGTCCCGGGGCGGAAATTATAAAAGAGGCAGGCGGCCTTCACCGCTTTATGCACTGGAATCATCCCATCTTAACGGACAGCGGGGGATTTCAGGTTTTTAGTCTGGCTGATCTACGCCAAATTAATGATGAAGGAGTCACTTTCCGTTCTCATATCGACGGCTCCAGTCACTTCTTAAGCCCGGAGAAGGCTACTGAAATACAAATGGCTCTGGGATCAGATATTGCTATGTGTTTTGATGAGTGTCCCCCTTATCCTGCTTCCTATGAGCAGGTAGAAAAAGCAGTGAAACGTACTTCTAGTTGGGCTGAACGGTGTCTTGAGGCTCACCGGAGAGAAGACCAGGCCCTTTTTGGCATTGTTCAAGGGGGAGTATTTCGAGACCTCCGGGAGAGAAGCGCCGCTGAGCTAACAGCGCTTGATTTTCCCGGCTATGCCATCGGGGGCCTGAGTGTGGGAGAACCTAAACGGTTAATGTATGAAGTGCTGGACTATACTGTACCCCTGCTTCCGGCATCCAAACCCCGCTATCTCATGGGAGTGGGTACTCCTGATGCTCTATTGGAAGGGGTTAAGAAGGGGGTAGACATGTTTGACTGCGTTCTTCCAACCCGGGTCGCCCGGAACGGTTTGGCACTTACTTCCAGCGGGAAGGTTGTGGTTCGTAATGCCCGGTATGCCCGTGATTACGAACCTTTAGATCCTGAATGTGACTGTTATGTCTGCCGAAACTATACAAGAGCTTATATTAGGCATCTGTTGAAAGCTAACGAAATCCTGGGCTTGCGTCTTACTACTTATCATAATTTGTACTTTTTGATCCGACTAATGGCCAAAATTCGAACGGCCGTTATGGAAGGGTATTTCTTAAAATTTGCCGAAGAGTTTATGGCAAAATATCTAGAAAAAGAGGTTTCCTCGGGAGAATGTCGAAACCAATGAACTGTTGGCAAATGAGAAAGAAAGGCAGGTGAAAAGATATGGAGGCTTGGGCCGGGACTATCATTTATGCTGTCCTTTTTTTTGCCATCATGTATTTTCTGCTGATTCGACCGCAGCAAAAGCAACAAAAGAAGCGGCAGGAAATGATTAAGGCATTGAAAGTCAATGACCCGGTGGTTACCATCGGAGGTATTCACGGCCGTATAACTAAGATAAAGGATACCTCCATAATGATACGAATTGCGGACAAGGTGGAGATCGAATTAGAGAAAAGTGCTGTTGCCTATGTCCCCGGCAAACAGAATAAAAAATAGCAACGTTGGGATTAGAGGTGGAACCAATGGTAACGCTGGAGGATGTAAAAAAAGACCCGGAGGTTGACACCTATATACGGATGGGAAACGAGTACTTGGGAGTATTAGGCTTTACTGAGCATGCCTACCGGCATATTAATTTAGTTGCCAATATTTCTCGCAACATTTTGCAACGGCTGGATTACCCGGAACGAGATCAGGAGCTGGCAGCTATAGCCGGATACCTTCATGACATTGGGAACGTAGTGAACCGGCACTATCATGGTCAGTCGGGAGCGCTCATTGCCTACACTATTTTACGTCGTATGGGTATGCCGCCGGAGGAAATAGCTACGGTCGTTTCGGCGATCGGCAACCATGAAGAAGAATACGGCCATGCGGTCAACCCGGTGGGAGCAGCTCTTATCCTGGCAGATAAGTCTGATGTCCATCGTTCTCGGGTAAGAAATCAGGATTTTGCCACTTTCGACATTCATGACCGGGTTAACTATGCAGTACAACATTCCTTTCTACGGGTTGATGCTAAAGCCAAGTCTATTACCATGGAGTTGAAAATTGACCTGGAAATCAGTACGGTAATGGAATACTTTGAGATTTTTTTAACCCGCATGATTATGTGCCGCCGGGCAGCCGACTTTCTGGACTGCCACTTCGGCCTGATAATTAACGGAGCCAGGTTACTGTAGGTATTATTATACAATTGACAAGGCTTATCCGGAGATATTAATGGGCAGGTATGCGAAAGTCAACTATTCACAAGAAAGAAGGGGGAGAAGCTGGATGAACTGGGGAAAGTTTTTCCAGGTTACTCTAATCATAGTGGCTGTTATAGCAGTGGCAGTAGCCAGTTATACTCCTATAAAAAATAACTTAAATTTAGGTTTGGACCTGCAGGGCGGCGTTCATGTTCGGCTGCAGGCGCTAGATACTCCTGAGAATCCGGTGGAAGACGCCGACATGGTCCAGTTGAAGGCTGTTATGCGGCAGAGAGTTGACGAACTGGGCCTCAGCGAACCGGTTATCCAGCGGGAAGGAAGAGACCGACTGATAATAGAAATTGCCGGAGTAGATAATCCCGAAGAAGCGGTGAAGGTCATAGGCAAGACAGCATTTCTGGAATTTAAGACGGCGGACGGAGAAACAATTCTGACCGGGAAGGACTTGAAAGATGCTAAAGCTGTTACTGACCCTAATACCAACGAGCCGGAAATTGCTCTGGAATTTAAGGCCGAAGGAACAAAGAAGTTTGCAGAAGTAACTGCTCGATTGTCTCAACAATACCCGGAAAATGATCCCCGCCGGCGGATAGGAATTTACCTGGACGGAGAGTTGTTGACTAACCCGGAAGTAAGGGAGCCCATTCCGTCCGGAAAAGCAGTTATCACCGGAAATAGATCTTTTGACGAGGCGGCAAAAATTGCTGCTCTATTAAGAGGGGGAGCCCTGCCGGTCAAGGTGGAGATTATAGAGAAAAGAACGGTAGGCCCCACCTTGGGGAAGGATTCTTTAGAGAAAAGTAAAGCGGCCGGACTTTACGGCATAGCCGCCATTATGTTATTTATGTTACTGTACTACCGTATCCCGGGACTGGTGGCTGACTTTTCTTTAATACTGTACGGAATCATCGTAATGGGAGTTATGGTTCTTCTGAAGGCCGTACTAACTCTGCCTGGAATAGCAGGATTAATTCTTTCGGTGGGAATGGCTGTAGACGCCAACATCATTATTTTCGAACGAATTAAGGAAGAGTTGAGGAACGGTAAGACCTTGCGAGCTTCTATCGAGTCCGGTTTCCGAAGGGCCTTCTGGACTATTTTTGATGCTAACGTCACCACCTTAATTGCGGCAGTCATCCTGTACCACTTTGGCAGCGGTCCTATAAGAGGGTTTGCCGTAACCTTGAGTTTAGGTATTCTGGCCAGCATGTTTACGGCTATTACTTTTACCCGTTTTATGCTGCGCAATATTGCTGAAACCAATCTGGTCCGTCATAAGTGGCTATATGGGGCTTAAGGGGTGAGAAAAATGAATTTTGTAGGCAGACGCAAATTATGGTACCTTTTATCCCTGGCAGTCATTATTCCCGGTCTAATATCGTTGTTTGTACAGAGCTTGAATTTTGGGATTGATTTTACGGGAGGCAACCTTTTGCACATTCGCTTCGAAAAGGATGTCAAAATCAGTGAAGTGCGGGAGGTATTTGCAAAGTTTGGCCTGGAGGACAGTTCTATCCAGGCGGCAGAAGGAAATCAGTTTATCGTGCGGACAGTAGAACTGACTGAAGAGAAGAATGACAAGATTTTGAAGGCCTTAGAAGAACGGTTTGGTTCTATAGAAGTGCTGCGAAATGAAAAAGTGGGTGCCGTCATCGGGCGGGAATTGACCACTAATGCCATCTACGCTTTGGTGATAGCGTCCCTACTGATAGTCATTTATATCAGTTTCCGGTTCGAATTTCTTTTTGGAATTGCGGCCATTGTAGCCTTGCTCCATGACGTTTTTGTCACCCTAGGTATTTTTTCCCTTTTTCAAATTCAAGTGGATGGGGCTTTTGTAGCTGCTATCCTAACCATCATTGGTTATTCGATTAACGATACTATTGTCATCTTCGACCGTATCCGGGAAAACTTAAAAATGAAACGAAAGGAAAGTCTCGAAGAACTGGTCAACCGCAGTATAGCTCAAAACCTGACCCGGTCCATCAACACTTCCCTCACTGTTATCTTTGCGTTGCTGGCTCTTCTGTTTCTGGGGGGAGAAACTACTAAAGTTTTTGCTCTGGCGCTGTTGATCGGTACTATTGCGGGAACTTACTCTTCGATTTTCACCGCCAGCCCTCTTTGGATTGACCTGCGAAATTTTGTAAGAGGCAGGAAACTGGCTCAAAGAACTTAGCTCCATTAATTGTCACTTATGTTCTATGTCTTTACGCCGGAGTACTAATATGTTACCATGTTTATAAACCGAAGTCTTTTGTGGAACTTCTCCTGCCCGAGAGAAGTTCCACTTTTTAATTGTTTTCAATATAATACAGAGGGGTTTTAATCATGGTTGATAAACTTGCAGCCGCGAAGCTATCAATCGTTTCCAACTCCATTCTAGTACTTTTCAAGCTCATCACTGGCCTAAGCATTAATTCGGTCAGTATAATTTCAGAAGCCATCCACTCCGGCCTGGACCTTCTTGCTTCCGGAATTGCCTATTTCTCGGTACGGGAAGCAAGTAAACCGGCCGATGATTTACACCAGTTCGGTCATGGGAAGATTGAAAATTTGTCGGGAACTATTGAGGCTATATTAATCGTTTTAGCGGCTATCTGGATAATTTTTGAAGCGATTAAAAAACTCCTTCATCCTACTCCCATTGCTGATGTCCGTTTAGGAATAATCATCATGCTCATATCCGCCTCGGTCAACTGGATTGTATCACAAAAACTATTCCAAACTGCTCGAGAAACCGATTCCGTCGCCCTGGAGGCCGATGCTCTTCACTTAAGAACTGACGTATATACCTCTGCCGGCGTTCTACTGGGATTTGTGGGCATAAAATATACCGGTTGGCCCTGGCTGGACCCTCTGCTGGCTTTGGCTGTAGCTCTATTAATTATAAAAGAAGCTGTAAGATTAACCAGGGAGGCGTGCTTGCCTTTATTGGATGTCAGGCTTCCCGAAGAAGAGGAGAAGGCTATAGTGGGCATTATTGAAGGGCATGCCGAACATTTCATTGAATTCCACAAATTGCGGACCCGTAAGGCCGGGGCGGAAAGGCACGTTGACCTGCATCTGGTATTTCCCAAAGGAAGACCGGTGGCTGAAGTGCACGCATTATGCAGCCAGATTGAAGCGGATATTAAAGCTCGGTATCCGGGAACGCAGGTGCTGATCCATGCAGAACCGTGTGATGATACTTGTACGCAATGTTCAGACTGCCGAAAGTTAGGTTGAAGTGGCTGGAGCAGGAATTTTAAGGCTCTGGCAGAATTTTAAGAGTAATAAATTTTGCCGGGGGTGAGATGGTGCAGGTTTATTTGGTGGGCGTGTTTATTTTTGCCCTGGTGGTAGCCGTTTTCGCGGTACAAAATGCTCAGACTGTTTCCATACGGTTTTTGACCTGGGAATTTAAAGATATTTCGCTGGTTTTGATTATACTGGGTTCGGCAGCACTGGGGGCGGTCATGATGGCTTTTATTAGTACCATAAAACAAATAAAAAATTTTCGAAAACTAAAAGAGATGCAAAGAGAGAACAAAAGACTCCAGGAACAACTGGAAAAGCTGGCGGAAGAACTTCAGCAGAGCGCTGGCGGGTAGCAGGTTAAGGCCATGGAGGATAACGATGAGGGCAACATCTAAAGTCTGGCATATCATTCAACAACCGGATCCCCTCAAGCAAAGGATTTTAGTCCGGGAATTAGGTCTTTCTCCGATAACGGCCCAGATACTCATTAACCGTGGTGTCCGGACGGTAGAAGAAGCAAAGGAATTTTTGGAAACTCCTTTAGAACGATTATCTGACCCCTGGCAGATGAAAGGAGTGCGGGAAGCAGTTTCCAGGATACTGGAAGCCGGGTCAAAGGGTGAAAAAATTCTGATTTATGGGGATTATGATGCAGACGGCATTTGCAGTACTGCTTTACTGCTGGACATTTTGCGACAGGGCGGGATAGAGGCCGATTACTATATTCCCAACCGTTTGGAGGAAGGGTACGGCCTTAATACTGAAGCCTTGTCCCGGGCAGCGGATAAAGGTTATAAACTGGTAATCACCGTAGATTGCGGAATAAGTTCCCGGCAAGAAGTTCAACACGCGCACCGGCTGGGTTTAGAGGTGATTATTACCGATCATCACGAACCGCCTTCCGATCTACCGGAAGCGTTTGCGTTGATTAATCCCCATTTGGAGGAAAGTTTATTCCCTTTTGCCGGTGTGGGAGTGGCGTTTAAACTTGCTCAAGCCCTGGCCGAAGAGCTTAAACTGTCTCGCGTTAACGGTATTTTTGCCGGGGATCAACTTGATTTGGTAACCTTAGGGACCATCGCCGATGTAGTGCCGCTGGTGGGAGAGAATAGAATACTGGTGAAGAACGGTTTGCAGGAATTGAGCAGGACGAAGCGAGTAGGACTCAAAGCTCTTATGGAAATATCCCACCTGAGATCGGAAGAGATCGAACCTGCCCAGGTAGCCTTTATTCTGGCACCCCGTATTAATGCAGTAGGTCGCCTGGGAAATGCGGCTTCAGCGGTAGAACTTTTAACCACTGAATCCCCCCACCGGGCATGGGAGTTGGCCAATTTACTAAACCGGCGGAACCAGGAAAGACAGACAGTGGAAGTTCAGATTCTGGAACATGCCCGGCGTATGGTTGAAAGGGAAGTTGATCTGGAAAACGAATTGGCCATCGTATTGGCTTCACCTTTGTGGCATTCCGGTGTTATCGGAATTGTAGCCTCCCGTTTGGTGGAGCAGTACTATCGTCCGGTGGTTCTGGTGGCTCTAGAGGGAGAAATAGGAAAAGGGTCGGCTCGCAGTATTCCCGGTTTCCATATTTATGAAGCGTTATCTCGCTGCAGTCATTACTTGGAATCATACGGGGGTCACGAGCAAGCCGCCGGGCTAACTATCAAGAAGGAAAAAATCCTGGAGTTTCGCCAGCACCTCAACCATATAGCCCGGGAAATATTGCCTGAAGACAAATTAAAGCCTCTGCTCCACGTGGAGGCAGAAGTATTACTACCGCAAGTCGATTGCCAACTGGCGAGAGAAATTTCCCTGTTGAGTCCGTTTGGTGCCGGTAACCCGGAACCTTTACTCGCCTGCCGCGGGATAAAGGTTGTTCAGTGCCGTGAAGTAGGGAAGAATGGAGAACACGTCAAATTAAAGTTAAGAAGCGGGCATCAAGAATGGGACAGCATAGGATTCGACATGGAATGGGCGAAAGAACTGGCTTCTACCTCCGAACAGGTTGACCTGGCCTTTATTCCGCGGTTGAATACCTGGAACGGGCGCCGTAGTCTTCAACTACAGCTGAAGGATGTGAAGGAGACGGAAGAAGAAAAGCCAGCGGTATTGCCGGTAGCAGGAGAAAAAGAGATTTTGATATCCCGGCTAGAAGAAGCATTATTCCTTCCTTTGACGAGTACTCAACGGCTTGTTTTGGATAAATTTTGGGAGAAGAGGAGAATAGTTTATCTGACCCAATCTTGGGGACATGCCCTGACCTTGGGGGCAGCAGCGGCAGGCGGCCGGTCACTCAGGGAGAAGGACGCGACCCTGGTAGTTTTTCCTCTGCGCAGTCAGGTGAGCAGGTTTTGTGGCCAATATGGTCAAATCCTCCAGCGTTTGGGTATAATGGTTAAAAAGGTGGACAGTTCATTTAGTTCTCAGGAAATAGAGAATTTTTGGAATGAATTGGTCCCCTCCCAACCGTTGGTAGTAGTCACTACTTCCTCTGTGGCGGAAAGGTATTGGGAAAAACTCCCTCTTAATAACGGCAACTTGGTGCTTTTCGCTTTCGATTGGGTAGAAACAAAGTTGTTACAGAAGGCAGGTATGGTTATAAGTGAAGAACCGATTCCGGAAGAAGTGACAGATGAGGTTTTTGAAGAAGTGCGAGAGGAGAACATTCATTTTTCAGGGAAAATTGTCGAAAGCCGCGACTGTTCCGATAAGAGGGGATACATTGCAGGGCTGGTGGAAAGAGACAAAAGTCTTTTGGTTTGTGTTTTTCATGCTAAACAAGCCGTACAACTGGCTGAATATTTTAGAACCCAATTCCCCCAACTGGGTTCAACAATAATGTTCTATCATAACGGGATGAATTATCATCAGAAGCGTCTGGTTTGGGAACAGTTCCATCATCACCTTCTTTCAATCCTGGTAATTTCTCTGGAGTCGTTGCCTGTACCTGCGGGAACGGTGGATGATGTAGTTTTTTATCACTGCCCTTTTCAGGTTAGGGACCTTTTACAACCGGTTTGGGCCACACCATTTTCTAATCATAAATTTAAACTACATCTTCTGTTCAATGACCGGGATCTCAAGATGAATCAATTTTATCTGGATAGCTTTTTCCCCGGGCGTGAAGTGCTGGTTCCCTTGTATCAATTACTCAGGAAATCTGCCGGTCGCTCCGTGATTAAGACGACGCCGGGTAAAATTGCGCGGGCTCTGCGCCGCAGGATCAGTGCACCAGTCAGCGTGTATACGGTAGAGGCAGGACTGGCTATTCTTGAAGAACTGGAACTGTTGCGTCAAAGGAAGGAAGGGGGAAAACGGTTGATTACCTTGGTTTCGTCCGGTAAGGAAAGAGAATATCTGGAGGGATGCTGGCGTTATATAGAAGGTCTCAGGGAGAAAGAAACTTTTTCTCGGTTGCTTCAGTGGATTGAGTCCCGGAACTGAACGAAAAAGTTTTTATCTAGGAGAAAGGGTGGAGAAAGTGAATTTAAAAGAGAAAATTCGAATAATTCCAGATTTTCCCCAGCCGGGTATTTTATTTAAAGATGTGACTCCTTTACTCAAGGATGCTAAAGCGTTTGCCTATGCTATTGACCAGATGGCTTCGAAATGTTCTTCTTTGGAGTTTGATTTAATTGTGGGACCGGAAGCCAGAGGCTTTGTTATCGGTGCCCCTCTTGCTTACCGCCTGGGTGTTGGCTTCGTGCCGGTGCGCAAAAAAGGAAAACTGCCTGCTGCTACCATACAGGGGGAGTATAAATTAGAATATGGTTTTGATGTGTTGGAAATTCACCAGGACGCCATTCAGCCGGGGCAGAAGGTATTGGTAGTAGATGATCTATTGGCTACCGGGGGAACAATCGGAGCAACTGTTAGGCTGGTGGAGAAGGCTCAAGGTATTGTTTCCGCTGTAGTTTGCCTTATCGAGTTAACTTATTTGCCCGGTCGGCAAAACCTTAAAGAGTATGAAGTGATTTCCGTAATCCAGTACTGAAAAAGTTAATTTGCGGGCCACGACTTTTGATCAACTGAGGAAGAGGGTGGGCCCTATGGATATTGAGGGTCTTAAAGCAAAAGTATTATCGTACAATCCTAAAGCCGATCTAGAGCTTATAGATAGAGCTTACCGGTATGCAGCTGAAGCCCACAAAGGACAGAAGAGACGGTCGGGAGAGGAATATATAACCCACCCGTTGGAAGTAGCCGGTATTCTTGTTGAGCTTAAGCTGGACGTGATAACCATTGCCGCCGGCTTACTACATGATGTCGTAGAAGATACTTCCATCACTCTGCCGGAATTAGAGGGTCAATTTGGTTCCGAGATAGCCCTGCTGGTGGATGGAGTTACTAAACTAAGCCGTATAGAATTTAACTCCAAAGAAGAACAGCAGGTGGAGAATCTTCGGAAAATGTTTTTGGCCATGGCTAAAGACATCCGGGTAATTCTTATTAAGCTGGCGGATCGGTTACACAATATGCGTACTTTGAAACACCAGCCGGACGAAAAGCAAAAAGAAATTGCTGAAGAGACCCTGGAGATTTTTGCTCCTTTGGCTCACCGGTTGGGAATATTCAAGATCAAATGGGAACTGGAAGATCTGGCCCTGAGGTTTTTAGAGCCGGAGGTCTATTACGACCTGGTAGAAAAAATAGCTAGGAAGCGACAGGAGAGGGAACAATATCTTAATAAAGTAATAGAAGTTTTACGCGAAAAGCTGTCTGCGGCTGGCATCGAGGCAGACATTCAAGGTCGTCCTAAGCATTTCTACAGCATCTACAATAAAATGGTTAAACAACAAAAGGAACTCTCGGAAATCTACGATTTAATTGCCGTAAGAATTATCGTAAACACGGTTAAAGAATGCTACGGTGCCCTGGGAATTATCCATGCTTTATGGAAGCCTATTCCCGGTCGCTTTAAAGATTACATTGCCATGCCCAAACCTAACATGTACCAATCCCTGCATACTACGGTTATCGGACCGGAGGGAGAGCCCTTTGAAATTCAGATTCGTACCTGGGATATGCACCGGACGGCCGAATACGGAATCGCTGCTCACTGGCGCTACAAAGAGGGAAAAACGGAAGGGGATAAAGACTTTGAAGAAAAACTCACCTGGTTGCGTCAACTCTTAGAATGGCAGAGAGATATGCGCGATGCCAGGGAGTTTATGGAAACCCTGAAGATAGATTTGTTTTCCGACCGGGTCTATGTATTTACTCCTAAAGGAGATGTGATCGAACTTCCGGCGGGCTCGGTTCCCGTGGATTTTGCCTACCGCATTCATTCTGACGTAGGCCACCAGTGTGTAGGGGCCAGAGTCAACGGGCGCATTGTGCCGCTTGATTATAAGCTGAAAACAGGAGATATAGTAGAGATACTTACTTCCAAAGGCAGTAAGCCCAGCCGGGACTGGCTCTCATTGGTTCAAACTTCCCAGGCCAAAAACAAGATTCGCCAGTGGTTCCGCAAAGAGAAACGCGAGGAAAACCTGGAACGGGGCCGGGAACTTTTAGAGAAAGAAGCTAAAAAGCAGGGCCTGGAAGTAGCTGAAACGCTTAAAAATGAAAGGCTTCTGGCAGCAGCTAAGCGTTTCAATATATTTACCGTCGATGATCTTTATGTAGCCGTCGGAGATGGGGCCCTGACCGCTTATCAGGTAATTTCCAAGATTCGAGAGGATATGGGGATAGCCCGAACGGAGGAGAAGACCACCGCTCCCGCGGTGAAGTCTACGAAGGGCTATGGAAAGCCTTCCCACGGAGTACGGGTGAAGGGAATAGAAGATGTAGTGGTACGTCTGTCCCGTTGCTGTAATCCTTTGCCGGGAGACAGTATTGTAGGATATGTTACGCGGGGCCGGGGTGTTTCTGTTCACAGAAGCGACTGTCCCAACTTGATAAATCACCAAAATCAGGAAAAAGAAAGAATTATCGAAGTAGAATGGGACACGGAAAAAGAGGAAGGTGTATATCAGGTGCAAATCGAAGCGGTAGCCATAGATCGTCCCCGTTTAGCCATGGACATTATGGCTGCTGTAGCCGATACTAAGACCATCATCAACGCCGTACATGCACGGGCAACGAAAAACAAACTGGCTACCGTGGATCTTAAGATTGAGATCAGGAGTTTGGAGCATCTCGAGTATGTTATGCAAAAGGTTAGGAAAATTAAGGACGTACTGGAAGTTAAACGGGTAACTCCTTCGTATTCTTCTGAAACAAGAAAAAGTTGAAGCGGGAAACAGAGGTGAGACGAATTGCGGGCGGTAGTACAGCGGGTGACCCGGGGAAGGGTAACCGTTGACGGTCGGGAAACAGGAGCTATTGGTTGTGGCCTGCTCATTTATTTAGGGGTAGGACGGGAAGACCGGGAGGAAGATGTTGAGTACCTGGCGGATAAAATAGCCAACTTACGGATTTTTCCTGATCGGGAAGGAAAGATGAACCTTTCCCTGCTGGAGGTAGGGGGGGAAGCGCTGGTGGTATCCCAGTTTACCCTTTACGGGGACTGCCGGAAGGGACGGCGTCCCAATTTTACGGCAGCCGCGTCCCCGGATGAAGCTTCGCGGTTATATGACCTTTTTGTGGAAGCTTTGAGCGCTAGAGGGATAAAAACAGCCACCGGTCTTTTTCAGGCCTATATGCTGGTGGAGAGCATTAACGACGGCCCGGTTACCATGTTATTGGATAGCAAAAAGATTTTTTAAAGAGCAAGGGAGGTTTAAGCATGTTTCTCAAAACTCTGGTTGTAGGGGCTATCGCCACCAATTGCTACATCGTAGGCTGTGAGAAAACTAAAGAAGCAGCCGTAATCGATCCCGGCAGTGACGCCGCTGCTATTTTACGGGAGGCGGAACAGGCAGGTTATGCAATCAAAAAGATAATCAATACCCATGGACATGTCGATCATATTGGAGCCAACAAAGCTATAAAGGATGCCACCGGGGCTACCCTGCTTATCCACCGCGATGACGCTGGATTTCTTTCTGATGCAGCCAAGAATCTTTCGACTTTTACAGGTATGCGGATTACCGGGCCGAAAGCTGATGAGATTATTTCGGAAGGAGATATTATTGAAATTGGTTCTACCGTAAAGCTGGAAGTTTTGCATACTCCGGGCCACACCCCCGGCAGCATATGCCTAAAAGGTGATAATTTTATCTTTACCGGAGATACCCTTTTTGCCGGTTCCGTAGGGAGAACGGATTTACCGGGAGGATCATATTCAACATTGATTAATTCCATTCGAGATAAGCTGCTTCTTCTCGATGATGACTTCACGGTCTACCCCGGACACGGGCCCAGTTCCACCATTGGTTATGAGCGGGTCAACAACCCGTTCCTTAAGTAAGAGACGGGCATTAAAACTTCACGGTAGAGGATGGCTGTTCCGTGATAATATGGGTTAAAGTTCCGCGATCCGACTACCTTAAAACGGTCGAAGATGTAATACGTCTCTTTTTTCCAACGGTTAATCTCCGCTTGGGGGAAGCGGCTTTTTATAGCTCAACGGAAGAAGCAACTCTCCGTCTGGAAGTCACAGGGCGAGCGGCAGTTACCGTTCGCGGCACTTTTTACTGGAAAGACCAGGCGACGGATCAGGTAATAACAGAGACGCTGGAAGGCGACCGGGAAAATGAACTGAGGCGACTACTCCGCCTGGTGGTGCGCAAGCTTCTGGAAAAGGTTACGGGAAAATACCCGGGTCCCTGGGGAATTTTGACGGGGACCCGGCCGGTCAAGATTGTCAACCGGTTGCTGGACCAGGGATTGTCTGGGAAGAAAGTCGTGGACCGGCTTACCAACCAATATGCTGTACGTAGGGATAAGGCAGAACTGCTCCTGGAAGTAGCCCGGAGGCAGCGCCTTTTCTTTTTGCCGGGACGAGAAGCCGCCCGAACTGTTAGTGTGTATATAGGTATACCTTTTTGTCCCACCCGTTGTCTATACTGTTCCTTTCCCGCCTACTCCCTGGAACGACATAAGTCTGTAGTGGATGTTTATCTAAATGCCCTGGCGGAGGAAATTAAAGCGGTAGGACGGGCCGTAAAGGAGCAGGGGATGCGGGTTCAGAGTATTTATGTAGGGGGAGGAACGCCTACCAGTCTTACGGAAAGCCAATTGGAAAGAGTTTTGCTTTTGGTTGAGCAAAACTTTGTCAGCGGTCAGACCCTCGAATTTACGGTGGAAGGAGGACGTCCTGATACTCTCAGTCGAAAAAAGCTGGAGCTTTGTAAAAGATACGGGGTTAATCGCATCAGCGTTAATCCCCAGAGTATGAACGACAAGACCCTGGAAGTCATAGGGCGGGCCCATAGTGCGGAAGAAGTAAAAGAGGCAGTTTACCTGGTGCGGGAGCTGGATTTTCCCGTTCTCAACATGGATATAATAATTGGCCTGCCGGGGGAGACGGCAGAGGATGTTGCTCGTACTTTGGAAAACATATCGGGAATGAAGCCTGAAAACCTTACCGTGCATACTATGGCCGTTAAGCGGGCTTCTTACCTAAACCGTCAGCGGGAGTTTTACGAATTGCCTGATGAAAAAGAAGTTACTAAAATGCTTGCGTTTACCAAGCATTATGCCCGCGAGATGGGTATGCATCCTTACTATCTCTACCGGCAAAAGCGCATTCTGGCCAATCTGGAAAACGTGGGATATTCTTTGCCGGGGAAAGAAAGCATCTACAACATTCAGATGATGGAGGAACGCCAGGTTATCCTAGGGTTGGGAGCCGGAGCGGCTTCCAAATACGTTGACTGGCGTGACTATTCTCTTGTGCCCGGCTACAACCCTAAAGATCCCGTTGTTTATGCCTCCAGAATAAATGAATTGATTCAGCAAAAAATTGACAAAATAAGGGCTATTGGATACAATGTATCATAGCTTGTACCGGGAATTATCTCTCGTCTGGTGCAGATTGACGGTTATGGCGAGAGGTTAATTTTTTATGCGGAGGGTTTTTTATGCTGACGACACGCCCGAGGGGGACCAACGACATACTGCCGGACGAGGCGATTAAGTGGCAATACCTGGAAAAAATCATCCGGGAAATTTGTGAACAGTACGGGTATGAGGAGATTCGTACCCCTATTTTTGAACATACGGAGCTTTTTTACCGGGGAGTAGGGGAAACTACCGACATAGTGGAGAAAGAAATGTACACGTTTACTGACCGAAGTGATCGCAGTCTAACCCTGCGCCCTGAAGGAACGGCTCCGGTAGTTCGGGCTTTTTTGGAGCATAAGCTTTATTCAGGACCTCAACCCACGAAACTCTATTATGTCGGTCCCATGTTTCGCTACGGAAGGCCCCAGGCAGGCCGGTTTCGCCAGTTTCACCAGTTTGGGATTGAGGTTTTCGGTTCGAGAGACCCTGCCGTAGACGCCGAAGTCATTGGGCTAGCCATGGATTTTTACGAGCGGTTGGGCCTGCGGGATCTAGAACTTAACATCAACAGTGTAGGATGTCCCCAATGTCGGCCCCGGCATCGTTTGGAACTGCAGGGTTATCTGAAACCTCACGCGGAAAAGCTATGTCCCACCTGCCGTAACCGCTTTGAAAGAAATCCCCTGCGGATTTTTGATTGCAAAAATACCGGTTGCCAGGAGTTGGTGGAACAGGCTCCTACCATAACTGGTTCTTTATGTAATGAATGTAACGAGCATTTTCAGCGCGTGAAGAAATATCTGGATACGATAGGAGTTCAGTATGTAGTAAATGAAAAGATGGTTAGGGGATTGGATTATTATACCAATACTGCTTTTGAAATTATAGCTAAAGGCATTGGCGCCCAAAGCTCTATAGGCGGTGGGGGACGTTATGACGGGCTGGTAGAGGCTTGTGGCGGTCCCTCGATACCAGGTATTGGTTTTGGCCTGGGACTGGAAAGGATACTTTTAGCTATGGAGCAGCAAGGTGTTCAAGTGCCAAAAGAGGAAGAGGCAAAGGTTTTTGTTGCCGTTCTAGGTGAAAAGGCTAAGGAGACGGGGTTGCGCCTGGCGTTTAAACTACGCAAGAAAGGTGTGGCGGCCGAAATCGATTATTTAGACCGCAGCCTTAAAGCTCAGATGAAAGCGGCCGACCGTTACGGTGCCCGGTTTACCGTTATCATTGGGGAACAGGAACTGGAGCAAAATAAAGCTGTAGTTCGCAATATGATAACCGGAGAACAAGAAGAAGCCGCTTTGGAGGCAGTGGAAGAGCTGCTGTTAAAACGCCTGAATTAAAAAGTATAAGTTAAAAGATAAAAATACCTGTTTTAAAAAAAGTAGCCACGATAGTAACTTCCGGGGAGGATGAGGAAATGGTAGAAACAATGAGAGGTCTAAAAAGGACCCATAACTGTGGAGAATTACGAGCCAATCACGCGGGCCAGGAAGTTATTTTGATGGGATGGGTTCATAAACGCCGGGATCACGGGGGACTTATTTTTATCGATTTGCGAGACCGTTCCGGTTTGGTTCAGGTGGTGTTTAGCCCGGAAGTAGATAAAACTTCTTTTGTTAAAGCGCAGAGAGTTAGGGGAGAATACGTATTGGCCGTACGAGGAACGGTACGTATTAGGCCCGAAGGTACGGTGAATGAAAACCTGGCTACCGGCGAAATAGAGGTTTATGCTGAGGAACTGCGAATATTAAATTCGGCCAAAACACCACCTTTTTACATTGAAGAAAATGTGGAAGTTGACGAAACAGTTCGTTTGAAATACCGATATCTGGACTTGAGAAGACCCGATATGCAGCAAGTCTTAATACTGAGGCACAGGGTTACCAAAGCCATCCGGGATTTTCTTTCGGAACGGGGTTTTCTTGAAATAGAGACTCCTATGTTGACCAAAAGTACTCCGGAAGGTGCGCGGGATTACCTTGTTCCCAGTCGGGTTCATCCCGGCGAATTCTTTGCCTTACCCCAGTCACCGCAGATCTTTAAACAGATACTTATGGTGGCAGGTATGGAAAAGTAC
The DNA here is from genome assembly GCF_002207765.1 of Calderihabitans maritimus. Classification (NCBI taxonomy): domain Bacteria; kingdom Bacillati; phylum Bacillota; class Clostridia; order Neomoorellales; family Calderihabitantaceae; genus Calderihabitans; species Calderihabitans maritimus. Next base: position 26,421 of record NZ_BDGJ01000090.1, on the reverse strand, counting down.
TTTCAAATTGTCCGGTGTTTCAGGGACGAAGACCTTAGAGCGGACCGGCAGCCGGAGTTTACCCAACTGGATATGGAAATGTCCTTTGTAGACCGGGAAGACATTCTTTCCCTTACGGAAGAACTTATGGCTTATGTTTTCTGGGAAACCCTGGGTATAAAGCTGGAAATACCGTTCCCGCGGCTTACCTACCAGGAAGCTATGGAACGTTTTGGCTCTGATAAGCCGGATGTTCGTTTCGGCTTAGAACTGACGGACGTATCGGATTTGATGCAGGATGTGGAGTTTAAAGTTTTTGCCGATGTCATCAGAAAAGGTGGACAGGTCAAAGGAATTAACGCTAAAGGTTGTGCTTCTTATTCTCGCAAAGATATTGACGACCTTACCAAATTTGTAGCCGTTTATGGAGCTAAAGGGCTGGCATGGATGGCCATACGGGAAGACGGAATCAAGTCGCCCATCGCGAAGTTTTTCAAGGAGGAACAACTGGTTGCTATCCGGGAGCGCATGGCCGGCGAGCCAGGAGATCTTTTGCTTTTTGTGGCCGACCGGCCGGCGGTAGTAGCTGACGCTTTGGGCCACCTGCGATTGGAATTAGCAAAAAGGCTTCAACTGGTTGATCCAGAAGAGCTGAAGTTTGTATGGGTGATTGATTTTCCCCTGCTGGAATATGACGAAAAAGAAAAACGCTATGTAGCTATCCACCATCCTTTTACCTCCCCGGTGGAGGAAGATGTGGAGAGACTGGAAGCAGAGCCGGAAAAAATTAGAGCTCAAGCTTACGACTTGGTTTTGAATGGAACAGAATTGGGTGGAGGCAGTATAAGGATTCACCGGCGGGATATTCAAGAAAGACTGTTCCGCGTGTTAGGCCTCTCGGAAGAGGAAGTTCATGAGAAATTTGGTTTTATGCTGGAAGCATTTGAGTACGGGACGCCGCCTCACGGGGGCATAGCCTTCGGTCTAGACCGATTGGTTATGCTGATGGCCCGCAAGGAAAGTATTAGGGATGTAATTGCTTTTCCCAAAACTCAAAGTGCTACGGATTTAATGACTCAGGCCCCATCCCCGGTGTCACCGCGACAGCTTAAAGAACTACACATCAAGTTAGATGTAGTAGCAAAAAAATAGAAACTAAAACGTATATTTTTCTTTCGTAGAATTTATAATAAAAGATGACCTCCTGGAGGGATTTTGAACTTGCAAAGATTTTAGGTTTGTGATACCATAAGGGCAGGAAAAATGAAAAGACGACGCCCTGCAATGCCCGTGAACGGCTGTAGTTTTGAGCCAACACAAACACATGGGGAGCCCGGACTCTGGGTGTGGCTAGTATGCCCTAAACAGGGACACTAAAAGCATCCAGGAGGGCACCCACCTGCGGAGCGCGGGTTCAAAAAACTACAGCGGAATCACGGCATGTGTGGGGTGGTTTGAATTAGGCTGTGCAGCTCGGGCTGGCAGCTTTTAATTTTTGTGTGTGAAGTTAGTTTAGCCACCTGTCAAGGTGGCTTTTAAAATAGAGCGTATATTTTACTATATTTTTCAATGAGTATCTTGTCAAAAAAGAGGAAATGATATATAATACCCCATAAGGGTATCGTTAAAAAGGGAGGTCAAAGGATGGCGTCCTATGCAGAATCTAAAGAAGAATTATTGAAGCGATTGCGAAAAATTGAAGGTCAGGTAAAAGGTATTCAACGGATGATTGAAGAAGATAAGTACTGTGTCGATATTTTAATTCAGATTGCAGCAGTGCGGGCGGCGATAAATAAAGTTGGTACCATTATTTTTGAACATCATACTCGAGGTTGTCTTAAGTCGGCCATCCAGAACAATAATCTGGATGAGATGATTGAAGAATTAATTAATGTCCTGATTAAGTTCACCAAGTAGAGGATAGCTCTCCCGGGAATGAAATTAGTTTACCGGGGGAATGGTAAAGATGCTATTAAATTAGCAAACCAGAGAAAGGGGAGATTTTTGATGGCAGGTAACCAAGTTCTTTCTCTTACGGATGCAAACTTTAAAAGTGAGGTTTTACAGGCTGACCAACCGGTTATGGTTGACTTCTGGGCCGCCTGGTGCGGACCATGTCGCATGATTGCTCCGGTGGTGGAACAAATAGCTGATGATTATGCAGGCAGACTCAAGGTAGGTAAACTGAATGTGGATGAAAACGGTGCTACAGCAGCCGAATATGGTATCATGAGTATTCCGACATTACTGTTCTTCAAGAACGGTGAAGTAGTTGAGCGGGTAGTGGGATATAAAACCAAGGAAGAACTGAGCCAGGTAGTAGAAAAAGTTTTGGGCTAAAAGGTGGCAGGGCCACCTTTTTTTATCATTCCGCCTGAAGAAGGTGGTAAAATTGAATCTCTTTGATTACGGTCGGGAAAAATTTATGATGAGCCAAGCCCCCTTGGCGTTGCGCATGCGACCCCGTACCCTAGAGGAATTTGTGGGACAGCAAGATATTGTAGGCCCAGGAAGAATGTTGCGCCGGGCTATAGAAGCAGATCAACTTTCGTCTTTAATATTTTATGGACCTCCTGGTTGCGGGAAAACAGCTCTTGCTCAGGTGATTGCCAAAACCAGTGCTGCCCGTTTTATTCAAGTTAATGCGGTTACGGCGGGAGTCAAGGAACTGAGACAGATAATAGATGAGGCGCGAGAACAACTGGGTATGTATCAGCGCAAAACTATCGTTTTCATCGATGAAATTCACCGTTTTAATAAGGCGCAACAGGATGCTTTGCTCCCTTCGGTGGAAGAAGGTATCATTATCTTGATCGGTGCCACTACCGAAAACCCTTATTTTGAGGTCAATAAAGCGCTGCTGTCCCGTTCCCGGGTATTTGAATTCAAGCCTTTAAAGGATGAGGAAATTGCTTTATTACTCCGACGGGCTATGGAGGATAAAAAGCGGGGATTGGGTTCCTACCGCTTTGAAGTAGATCCGGATGCTTTTAAACACCTGGTACACATGGCGGCAGGAGATGCTCGAATTGCCCTTAACGCCCTGGAGTTGGCAGTTTTGACTACTCCTCCGGGCGATGACGGGGTGCGACGTATTACCCTGCAAGTCGCCGAGGACTGTATTCAGAAGCGGGCGGTGCGTTATGACCGGGCCGGGGACGAACACTATGATGTGGTCTCGGCTTTTATCAAGAGTCTTCGGGGTTCAGACCCGGATGCAGCCGTTCACTGGCTGGCCCGCATGATTTACGCGGGGGAAGATCCCCGGTTTATAGCTCGGCGTATGATAATTCTGGCGGCAGAGGATATTGGGTTGGCCGATCCCATGGCTTTAGTAGTGGCCAACGCCGCCGCCCAGGCCGTAGAATATGTAGGCATGCCGGAGGCACGGCTGCCGCTGACTGAGGCTGCTTTATATTTAGCCTGCGCGCCTAAATCTAATGCCGTAATAAAAGCTATAGACAGAGCTTTAGACGACCTGGCCAAAAAGCCGGTGGGCGAAGTTCCTGTTCATCTTAGAGATGCTCATTACAAGGGAGCAGCAGAGCTGGGCCGTGGTCGCGGGTATAAGTACCCCCATGATTATCCGGGAAATTACGTGGAGCAGCAGTACCTGCCGGACGAATTAAAAGGGGTCACTTACTATCACCCTTCTTCCAATGGCCGCGAAGCTGAATACAGAGAGCGTTTGATGTATAAAAAAGAAGAAAAACACAAAAAATTAAATAAAACATAGTTGATAGCTCGGTTTTAAAATTGACATTTTTGAAAGGGTTTGATAAGCTATTAATACCGACAATTTTACTTGGATTTGAGAGGTGAATTTGGTGAAGCTGTCCACCAAAGGAGAATACGGGCTCAGGGCTATGTTTGATTTAGCTATGCGGTATGGGGAAGGGCCTATCTCTTTGAAAAGTATAGCTGAAAGACAGGACATTTCTGAGCACTACTTGGAACAACTGGCCGCAGGGCTGCGTAAGGCCGGTTTGGTAAAAAGTGTCCGAGGTGCCCAAGGAGGATATATACTGGCGAGGGAACCGGATGAAATTACCGTGGGGGAGATTATACGGGTCTTGGAAGGACCTATTGCTCCTATGGACTGTGTCAGTGAAGAAGCGACAGAAACTTGCGAACGAGCTGAAACCTGTGTTACCCGGGGTATTTGGGAAAAGGTTAAGGAGAAGGTATCGGAAGTGCTGGATTCCATAACACTAGCCGATATGTGTCGGGAAGCAGATAAAATTAAGAGCAAGAACGACTATTACATGTATTATATTTAAAATACTCGAAAAGGAAGGGAATGTTAATGAGAAGAGTATATCTTGATCATAGCGCAACTACTCCTGTCGATCCCGAAGTTGCAGAACTAATGGTCAAATACCTTACCGACACTTTTGGCAACCCTTCCAGTGTTCATAGTTTCGGGAGGGAAGCTAAAAAAGGTTTGGAGGAAGCTCGGGAAAAGGTAGCCGCCCTCATGGGGGCCCGGCCGGACGAGATAGTTTTTACCAGCGGCGGTACGGAAGCAGATAATCTGGCCATCATGGGTACGGCATTCGCCAACCGAAATAAGGGCAACCATATCATTACCTCGGCCATAGAGCACCATGCGGTGCTGGATACCTGTGAAAACTTAAAGAAACACGGCTTTGAGGTTACGTTTCTGCCGGTTGATGCGGATGGACTGGTGAAGGTGGAAGATGTAGCAGAGGCGATAACCGATAAGACCATCCTTATAACTATTATGCATGCCAACAACGAGGTTGGAACCATTCAGCCTATTGAGGAAATTGGCCGTTTGGCTCAAGAGAAAGGAATTATATTTCACACCGATGCCGTACAGACTTATGGGAGAATCCCGGTGAACGTTGATAAACTTAATGTAAATCTTCTATCTGCTTCTTCCCATAAGATTTACGGGCCTAAAGGGGTAGGTTGCCTTTATATTCGCAAAGGCACCCGTATTCAGCCGATTGCTTTTGGTGGTGGGCAGGAGAGAAAACGCCGCCCGGGGACGGAAAACATGCCCGGCATTGTAGGATTTGGCAAGGCGGCAGAATTGGCTGGGAAGCGCATGCAGGAGGAGATGGAACGGCTCACTAAACTGCGGGATAAGCTTATCGACGGTGTTTTAAATCGAATTGATGATGTTCAACTGAACGGTCACCGTACTAAACGTCTACCGGGACACGTTAATTTCAGTTTTCACTACATAGAAGGCGAATCATTGTTGCTCAGTCTGGACATGAAGGGGATTGCGGCTTCCAGCGGTTCAGCCTGCACTTCCGGTTCTCTAGATCCTTCCCATGTTCTCTTAGCTATGGGAATTCCGCATGAAATTGCCCACGGCTCTGTACGGATGACTCTGGGCAAAGATAATACGGAAGAAGACATAGACTATGTATTGGAAGTGCTGCCGGGTATTGTGGAACGGCTGCGCTCCATGTCTCCACTTTATCAGAGAAAAGAAGCCTGTAAGCATAAGGAGTGTTATCAAAATGTATAGTGAAAAAGTGATGGACCATTTTACCAATCCTCGCAATGTAGGCGAGATTGAAAATGCCGACGGAATTGGGGAAGTAGGGAATCCTGTTTGTGGAGATATTATGAGGATTTATATAAAGGTAGAGGACGGAGTTATTAAAGATATAAAGTTTAAGACGTTTGGCTGTGGTGCTGCCATTGCCACCAGCAGTATGGTAACTGAGATGGTAAAAGGCAAAACTATCGAAGAAGCGTTGAAGGTTACCAATAAGTCGGTGGCAGAAGCTCTGGATGGCCTGCCGCCGCAGAAGATGCATTGTTCCAACTTGGCGGCAGATGCCTTGCATAAGGCCATTGAAGATTATCAGAAAAAGAAAAAAGCAAGTTAAACTAGAACGAACGGGATTAGCCAAGAGGTGGAAAAGTGGGAAGAGGGAAAAAAGTATTAGTAGCTATGAGCGGCGGTGTTGACAGTTCCATCGCCGCTGCTTTATTAAAACAGGAAGGATATGAAGTCGTCGGAGCAACCATGCAGATTTGGCCCGCGGATGCTCCTCACCCAGAGATCGAAGGGGCTTGTTGTTCTTTAGCGGCGGTGGAGGATGCCCGGCGCGTGGCCCACAAACTGGATATTCCTTTTTATGTGCTCAATTTTCGGGACTACTTTGAAGAGAAGGTAATTAATTATTTTGTTGATGAATACCTGGCAGGGCGTACACCCAATCCTTGTATTGCCTGTAACCAGTATGTAAAATTCAAGGCACTGTTGGAAAGGGCTCTAGCATTAGGTTTCGATTTCATTGCTACCGGTCATTACGCCCAAATTGTTTTTGATTCCCAACGGCGGCGTTACTTGTTGAAAAGGGCGCGCGATCGGCGAAAGGACCAGAGTTATGTATTATATGGTTTTACTCAAGAACAACTGAGCCGGACTCTTCTACCCCTCGGGAACTACACCAAGAAGGAAGTTCGCCGTATGGCGGAAGAAATGAATCTGCCGGTGGCTAACAAGCCTGAAAGCCAGGAAATATGCTTTGTCATAGATAATGACTACCGTAAGTTTTTGCGTGAGAAAGCGGGAGAAAAAATTGAACCGGGACCAATATTGGATACCAAAGGAAACTTATTGGGGCAGCACGAGGGGATCCCTTTTTACACCGTTGGCCAGAGGCGGGGTTTGGGGCTTGCCCTGGGAAAACCGGTTTATGTGGTTGCCATAGACCCTGCCGCCAACGCGGTGGTGGTTGGAGAGGAAGGAGAATTATTTAGCACGGGGTTGCTGAGTGAAGAAAACAATTTTATCATGATACCCGAGTTGACCGAACCTATGGAGGTTACTGTCAAAATTCGTTACCGGGCACCGGAGGTTAAAGCTACTATTATACCCTGGGAAAAGGAAAAGGTAAGAGTGGAGTTTCTGGAACCCCAGAGAGCAGTTACGCCGGGACAGGCGGCAGTGTACTATCAGGGCGATTTGGTTGTAGGCGGGGGGACAATTGCGGAAACTTTGCCTGAGAAGAAACGGGTAACAGAAAATTAAATTTTCTCTTCGCGGGAAAGGAGGTAAAACTTTTCCCAACGGTTATATATCCTGCCGGGCGGATGAATCTGTATTTGAATAGAAATCTTGTTCAAAGGACACCTCTCAAGGAAACATATTTAACTTTGGGGTTCTTTTTTTTTCCTTTAAGGGAAATTTGCTGTTATTTTTTTGAAATGTTTCTTATAATTTTTTTCGGTAACAATTCTAAAAAATTAGACAGTCAATTAATCGGGTAATTTGTCAAAATATTTAAAAAAATTTATTGGGGGTTTTAGTATGGTATTAGCAGCGGAGAAAATTAATAATGGTTTTCCGTGGTACCGGACTTTTGATTCTCTCAATCATGCGGTAGTAATAATCGACCGGAAAGCCCGTATTGTTGTGTTTAACCGATTGGCGGAGCGAATTTTCAATTGTAGTTCTTTCGAAGCTATAGGAAGGCCGGTTAAAGAAATCATTCCCAAGACTGACTTGCCGAAAGTAATCGAAACCGGGCAACCCCAATTTGGGCGTAAATTCAAGCATAAAGATAAAGTATATGTTTGTAATCGCATGCCTATTCTGGAGGAAGGATCAGTAATTGGAGCCATCTGTATGGCTCAAGATATTACCGAAATGGAATCTATTGCCGAGGAGCTCCAAGCGATTAAGGAACTAAAGGGGACATTAGAGACTATCCTGGATTTGGCTTACGAAGGTATGGTGGTAGTTAACCGGGAAGGCAGGATAACTATGCTTAACCAGGCTTTTGCAACTTTACTGGGGGTTACCCCGGAGGAAACCATAGGAAAACCAATAGATCAAGTTGTCCCCAATCTCCGTCTTCCGGTAGTTCTGGAGACGGGAAAAGGGGAAATAGGCGATATAGAAAGAATCGGAGATCGGGATGCAGTAACCATGGAGGTGCCTATTGTGAAGGACGGGCAAGTTGTAGGGGCTGTTGCTAAAATAATGTTTCGGGATGTGGAAGAGTTAAATGCTCTGGCCCAGAGAGTCAACGCCTTGTGTGCTGAACTGGATTATTATAAAGGCGAGGTTGAACGCTACCGGGACAGCAAGTATAGTTTAGACAAAATAATCGGAAATAGTGGCGCTATACGAAAATTAAAGGAGACGGTGAAGAAAGTTGCTCAAACAAATTCTACGGTTTTAATTATGGGAGAAACCGGCACGGGTAAAGAACTTTTCGCTCACGCCTTGCACCGGGAAAGCAGTCGTCGTCACGGACCTTTTATTAAGGTTAATTGTGCAGCAATACCTGAAAACCTTCTAGAGTCTGAACTTTTTGGATATCGGGAAGGAGCTTTCACTGGTGCCCGTAAAGGGGGGCAGATCGGGAAATTTGAGCTGGCCGACGGAGGTACTATATTCCTGGATGAGATTGGAGACATGCCTTTATCTTTGCAGGCCAAATTGCTGAGGGTACTTCAGGATAAAGAAATTGAACGTCTGGGAGATGCAAAGCCCCGCAAGGTAAATGTAAGAATAATAGCCGCAACTCATCAAGATTTGAAAGAGCGAATTGGTCGGGGAGAATTCAGAGAGGATCTTTTTTATCGACTAAATGTGGTAAGTCTAAATATTCCCCCGCTAAGAGAAAGAAAAGAAGATTTGCGCCTGCTGGTTAACCATTTTGTGGAAAAATACAATTGTGAATTTGGGATGAGGGTAACCGGTATTTCTTCCGATGCTTACCGGCTATTATTAAATTATCACTGGCCCGGGAACGTAAGGGAGCTGGAAAACGTGATAGAAAGGTGTTTCAACGTGGTCGAAGGTTCTACAATTCTTCCGGAGCACCTGCCCATGTATCTGCAACAATTCGGGCGGTCTCGCCGGTTGGTGAAGAAAAAGTGTACTTTGAAATCTCTGCTGGATCAGGCCGAAGAAGGAGCTATACGGGAAGCTCTGGAAGCTACCAAAGGCAATAAAATTCAAGCGGCAGGGCTTCTAGGTATTTCGCGAGCATCTCTTTACCAAAAGATCCGGAAATACGGGTTGGATCGACTGTATTAGTAACTAAACGTGAAATTGATGCATAAAGTTTTAGACTGGCGAGGGGGCTTTGCAACTTTAGACAGGTAAAAGAACAAGCCAACTGTCCAAAAATGTAACATGTCTAAAATCTTAGAAGGGATTGATAAACATTCACAACCTACAGTATCCAGAGAAGCTAGAGAACAATTGTGTAAAGATATTAGACACAGCTTGCGGCCTTCCGCTATGGTTTTCCTTAGAAATAGCAAGGATTCTAAAAAGCTAGTGTATTGGTATCAGTTTTGCACCTTACTACCTGTATGAAAGGTGTGGTACTGGGGAGGGATACAGTGAGAATTTTGGATCAAGGCCGCGGTTCTATCTTCTCACCTATCACTCCGGAGGACTTTCGCCGGCACATGCGTTCCAAAGCCCAGAAGGCCCATACGGATAAACGGATGGATCTTAAGACGGCCATTGCCGAATTTGTTAAGCCTGGAAATTATTTGTCTATTGGCGGTTTTAGCTTTGTGCGTTTGCCGATGGCTTTCCTGTGGGAAGTTTTGCGGCAGGGCTATGTATTTAAGATGGCGGGAGGTTCCCGGAGTCTGGATTTTAATATGTTACTGGACAATAATATGGTCGAGGCAGTTGATGCCAGCTACATACTGGGCATGGAAACTCTTGGTATTCCCTATCATGCCCGTAGATTGGCGGAAAGAAAAGAAATTCGAGGCGAACTAAAGATATGCGAGTGGTCTAACGGAACTATGGCCTGGCGTCACAAAGCGGCGGCCATGGGGGTTCCCTTCCTACCGGTTAAGAGTTTGTTGGGAAGTGACACTTTTAAATACAGTGGGGCGAAAAAGGTAAAGTGTCCGTTTACTGGAGAAGAGGTGGCGTTAGTTCCTGCCCTCTACTCGGACGTGGCAGTTATTCATGTCCATAAGGCAGACATGTACGGTAATTGCCAGATTTATGGTATGCTGGGTGACGATATTGAAAAAGCTAAATCGGCCAGGCATGTAATTATAACCACGGAAAAAATTGTGGATGCCGAAGAATTCAGACGGGGGCCTTCTCCTGTTATTACTCAGTTTTATGTGGACGCGGTGGTGGAGGTTCCCTACGGAGCATATCCTACCAATATGCCCGGTCTCTACTACTTGGATTTGGAACATTTAAAAGAATATCTAGCAGCGTCCAAGGATCCTCACGGTAAAAAAATTCGAGCGTATTATCAAAAATATTTTTTTAACCCTATCAGTTTTCAGAATTTTCTTGATTTAAACGGAGGCATGGCCACCCTGGAACGACTGCGAAAACTTGAACAATTACACAATGGAGGCGAGAATACGGATGGTTTCCTGTAACCGGAGAGAGCTGCTGGCGGTAGTGGCCTCCCGCTACCTGGAAGATAATCACATAGTGTTTGCCGGTACAGGGCTGCCTTTATTGGCGGTAATGCTTGCCAAGCGTCTGCGGGCTCCCAATTTAACTTTAGTTTTTGAAGCGGGTGGAATTGCTCCCGCCCTTCCCATGCTGCCCCTTTCGGTGGGAGACTCCCGTACCACCTATCGAGCTATCCGGACGGCAAGCATGTCCGAAGTTATGGAGATGGCGCAACAGGGATTGATTACTTATGCTCTCCTGTCGGCTGCTCAAATAGATGTTTACGGTAATGTGAATTCTACTATTCTGGGGCGGAGTTACATTCAGCCGGAACTGCGGTTGCCCGGAAGCGGCGGTGCTAATGAAATGATGTCTTTATGTTGGAAAAGTTGGATAATCATGGAACACGATCGTAAGCGATTTGTCGACAGGGTTGATTTCATTTCTTCTCCCGGTTATTTAAGAGGCCCGGGCTGGCGCGAGAAGGCAGGATTGCCCGCTGAAACCGGTCCTGAACTGGTGTTTACGGACCTTGGAATCTTCGACTTTGAACCTGAAAGCAAACGCATGCGCCTGAGGGCGACTATGCCTGGAGTAACCGTGGAGAAAATAATGGATCAAACAGGATTTTCACTAATCATACCGGTTAGCTTACGGGAAGAGCCTCCACCTGCCGAGGAAGAATTACGAGTGCTCCGGGAAGAGGTTGACCCTTGGAGGGTGCTGCTGGAACCAGACAATTTTCTCTCAAGGGTGAAAAAAAAGGTTCAGGGGGGAGAAACATGGGTCTGTTGAGATTAGAGAATATTCACCTGTATTTTGGTGGAGTTGCCGCTTTATCGGGAATAAGTTTAGAAGTCCACCCGGGGCAGATATTTGCCATCATTGGGCCTAACGGGGCAGGTAAAACCAGTTTATTGAACTGTATTAGCGGTTTATATCGACCCAGTCGTGGCGCCATCTTTTTCGAAGACAGAGATATAACCCACCTTCCTCCGCATAAAAGAGCGGCCCTTGGAATTGCCCGGAGCTTTCAGAACATAGAGCTGTTCAAACACATGACCGTGTTGGATAATTTGATGTTGGGCCGGCATGTTCACATGCGTACGGGGCTTTTCAGCGGTGGACTATATTGGGGTAGAGCTCAAAAGGAAGAAATTGAAAATCGCTGGGTGGTGGAAGAAATTATCGACTTTCTGGAAATAGAAAATATCCGGTACAAACCTGTCGGAACTCTTTCCTACGGATTGCAGAAGCGGGTGGAACTGGGAAGAGCTCTGGCCATGAATCCCAAGCTTTTGCTGCTAGATGAACCCATGGCCGGTATGAATGTGGAAGAAAAAGAAGACATGGCCCGATTTATCCTTGACATCTCGGAAGAGCGGGAAACGACCATAATTCTTATAGAGCACGATATGGGCGTAGTCATGGATATTTCCGACTGGGTGACTGTGTTGGATTTTGGACGCAAAATTGGTGAGGGTACTCCGGAGGAAGTGCAGAGAAATCCCAAGGTGATTGAAGCCTACTTGGGGGAAGCTGCCGGATAAAGCAAGCATCTACGAGGAGGGAGAGGGAAAAGATGTCCGCAGATACGTTGCCCAAGCTTTTGGTGGCCAAGGCGAAGCGTTTCGGCGACAAAAAGGTAGCTTTAAGAGAAAAAGATTTTGGAATTTGGCAGGAGGTTACTTGGGAGGAATACTTGCAGAAAGTGAAGCATTTTGCTTTAGGCCTAATGAGCCTGGGTTTTCAGAGGGGCGATAAGGTGGCCATCATAGGGGATAACCGACCGGAATGGATTTACTCCGAACTGGCCGCTCAATCGGCCGGTGGAGTTTCGGTGGGAATATACCAGGATTCCCTGGCCAAAGAGGTAAGCTACATCATTGACCATTCCGACGCCCGGTTTGTGGTGGTAGAAGACCAGGAGCAGGTTGATAAAATCCTGGAAATTAAAGATGCCATCCCTAAAGTCCAGCGGGTAGTGTATTATGAGCCGAAAGGCCTGCGGAATTATAATGATCCTCTTTTGATGGAATTTACGGAAATGCTGGAATTAGGAAAGAAATTTGAAGCTAAACATCCCCAACTGTTTGAAGAACAGGTGGCTGCCGGTCGCGAAGAGGATGTAGCCATCATTTCCTATACTTCCGGTACTACCGGTTTTCCCAAGGGAGCAATGCTGACCCACGGTAATCTGTTGAGCATGGCCAGGAATTTGATAGCAGTAGATCCGCTAACCGAGAAGGATGAATATGTATCTTTCCTTCCTCTAGCCTGGATTGGCGAACAGATGATGAGTCTGTCTTCGGCTCTGACTGTAGGTTTTACGGTGAACTTTCCTGAGGAACCGGAAACAGTACAGGAAAATCTTAGAGAGATCGGACCCCATGTAATGTTTTCTCCCCCTAGAATTTGGGAAGATATGGTATCCAAGGTACAGGTCAAAATAGAAGATTCCACCTTTCTGAAGAAATTCTTATACCGGCTTTTTCTTCCCGCAGGTTACAAAATGGCCGATCACAAGTTTCAGAAGACTACCCCTTCGCTTTTAGACCGATTCTTATACGTTCTGGGAGATTTTCTGGTCTTTAGTGCCATCAAGGATCACCTGGGTCTGCTTCGGTTAAAGCGGGCTTATACGGGGGGAGCCGCATTGGGGCCGGATGTTTTTAGGTTTTTCCATGCCCTTGGAGTCAATCTCAAACAAATTTACGGGCAGACGGAGATTTCCGGTATTTCGGTAGTACACCGGGATGACGATATTAAGTTCCACACAGTCGGCAAACCAATTCCACAAACGGAAGTTAAAATAGCCGAGAACGGTGAAATTCTTTCCCGCAGTCCCAGTGTATTCAAGGGTTACTACAAGAATCCGCAGGCTACGGCGGAAGCCTTAGCCGGGGGTTGGTTGCACTCGGGGGATGCCGGTTACATCGATGAAAATGGCCATTTGGTGGTAATCGACCGACAAAAAGATGTTATCCGGCTGGCGGACGGAACGATTTTTTCTCCTCAGTATATTGAAAACAAGCTTAAGTTTAGCATGTACATTAAAGAGGCAGTAATAGTGGGCAAGGATAAGCCGTATGTGGTGGCCATGATTAACCTAGATGCGGGCAACGTCGGAAAATGGGCGGAAAACCATCAGATAGCCTATACCACCTATATAGACCTTTCGCAGAAGCAGGAAGTCCTTGAATTAATCCGGCAAGAAGTGGAACGGGTGAACAGTGAACTGCCGAAAGCTGCCAGAATTCACAAGTTCGTAGTATTACATAAGGAGTTAGACGCTGATGACGAAGAATTAACTCGGACCAAAAAAGTCCGGCGGGGCTACATTGCCGAGAAATACAAAGAACTTATTGAAGCCTTATACGGGGAGGGGCAGGAGTTTAAGGTAAAAGGAAAGATACGATACCGCGACGGGCGGGAAGCTTTGGTGGAGACGGCCTTGAAAATCATGTATATGCAAACGGAGGTGGCGTAGTGAACTTCTTTCTGCAATTATTGGTCAGCGGGCTGGTAGTAGGTGCGGTGTACGCGCTGGTAGCTCTAGGTTTTGTGTTGATTTTTAAAGCCAGCGACGTGATAAATTTGGCTCAGGGGGAGCTCCTGTTAGTAGGAGCTTACGTAAGCCTTGCCTTGATGGCGTCCTACAAACTGCCCTTTATTGCTGCGTTAGTACTCACCATCCTATTTGCCGTACTGCTGGGGATGGCAATTGAAAGAGTTGTCCTGCGGCATTTCATTGGCGAACCTATCATATCTGTTATTATGGTGACTATCGGCCTTTCCAGTGTCATGCGTGGTGTAATCCAGATGATATGGGGAACGGAAACCAGAACTTTTCCCCCGCTTTTTCCTCAGGAGCCGGTATATTTTGGTCCGGTAGTAGTTTCCCAGGTCTATCTCTGGTCATTGGGCATTGCTCTTGTCCTGCTGGTGCTGTTTACCCTTTTCTTCAAATATTCTTCTATGGGAATAGCTATGCGAGCTACGGCTGATGACCAGCAGGCGGCTCTTTCTATGGGCATAAGTGTGAAGGTTATTTTTGCCACAGCCTGGGCCATTGCAGCGGTGGTCTCCGGTATTGGCGGTATCTTGCTGGGAAATATCAATGGCATCAATTCTTCTCTCGCTCATATCGGATTGAAGGTATTGCCGGTGGCTATTCTGGGAGGACTGGACAGCATCCCTGGAGCGATTATAGGTGGTTTTATCATCGGTGTACTGGAGAGTCTGGCCGGCGGTTACCTGGATCCGGTCTTCGGGGGAGGGGTCAAAGAGGTAGCTCCCTTTGTGGTGCTGGTATTCATTCTGATGATAAAACCGTATGGTCTCTTTGGAAAAGAAGAGATAGAAAGGGTGTAAAACGGTGCAGATAAGGAATCCCTTTGTAATGAATTGTGGCGTTTTTACCACCAGTTACCGCCAGGATATGGCCTTTCATTTTACTCCTTTGGCCCACCTGCGGGTAATGATTATAGTAGCCTTACTGTTCCTGTTTCCCTTTATGGTAAATGAATATGTGGTCAGTGTTGCCAACCTGGTGGGAATTGCGGTCATTGGAGCCTTAGGCTTGAATATTCTTACCGGTTTTACCGGGCAGATTTCCATTGGGCATGGTGCCTTTCTAGGAGTTGGTGCTTACACTTCGGCTATCCTTACCACTAAGTTGGGCCTTTCCTTCTGGATTGCTCTACCTTTAGCCGGCATTGTAACTGCTCTCGTAGGTTCTATCTTCGGTATACCGTCGCTTCGTTTAAAGGGGCTGTATTTAGCTATTGCCACCCTGGCAGCGCAGGTTATTATTGAATTTACCATCATCCACTGGACATCTCTCACCAACGGTACTCGAGGCATGATCCTTCCGGCTCCTCAACTGGCTGGATATTCACTAGATTCAGACCGCAGTTATTACTTTCTGATTTTGGTCTTGGCCCTGCTGGCTACCGTGTTCGCCTTCAATCTTTTCCGCACCAGGCCGGGAAGAGCTTTTGTAGCCATCCGGGACCGGGATATTGCGGCCGAAGTCATAGGTATAGATCTTTTTAAATATAAAATAATGGCTTTTGCCCTCAGCTCTTTTTATGCCGGAATAGCCGGCAGTCTCTGGGCCCACTACCTTACCATAATCAGTCCGGAGCATTTTACCATCAGCGTTTCCATTGAGTATTTGGCCATGATTATCATCGGTGGTTTGGGCAGTGTGATGGGTTCTATCTACGGAGCTCTCTTCATGACCCTGTTGCCGGTCCTGTTACGAACTTTGGCTGAAGCTTTAAGCAGTATTTTCCCGGACATCGAAAGCGTTTTCTTGGGATTAAGAGAGGCAGTTTTCGGCGCCACCATTATCCTGTTTCTGATTTTTGAACCGGAAGGCATAGCCAAGATATGGAAAAATATTAAAGACTATTTTCACCTGTGGCCGTTTTCCTACTGAAGCGGTTTCGACTGCAGCCTTCCAGACTGGTAATAAGAGAGGAGGGATAGCTTAGAGATAAAGAGACAACGGGTGTAAGAAGCTCATTAAAGAAAATGAGTACAAAAGGGAGGAATGTTGGAAGTGAAAATTAAAATCAAAAAGTTAATGTGGTTGACTTTGGCTATTACTTTGACCTTGCTGCTAGTGGTAGGCTGCGGATCCCAGGCCCCTAAGGAAACGCCGGAGAAGAAGTCCGGGGAAGAAGCGGCGCCGCCGGAACAGAAAGAACCTATCAAATTAGGAGCCATTTTTGACATTACCGGTGCCACTGGCGATGTTGGAGCTCCTTACGCGGATGGTGCTAAAAACTATATCGCCTATTTGAATAGCCAGGGAGGCATTAACGGTAGGAAGATTGAATTGATTGATATTGATTACGCTTATAAAATCCCGCAGGCCATAGAAGCTTACAATAAATTGGTCAAACAGCATAAAGTGGTTGCCATCTTGGGTTGGGGTACGGGAGACACGGAAGCTCTGGTAGAAAAGATCAGACAGGATAAGATTCCCTATATTTCCGGTTCGTATTCGGAAAACCTGTTGGAGATTGAGACCCATCCTTATAATTTCCTGGTCGCACCCTCCTATTCAGATCAGATACGCTTTGTCCTGCAATGGATTAAAGACAACTGGACCGATACCAGTCGCAATCCGAAGGTTGCCTTCATCTACAACGATACCGGTTTTGGCCGCTCACCCATTGAAGACGGTCGGGAATTTGCCCAGAAAATCGGTGTAGACCTGGTAGATGAAGAGATTGTCGACCTTAAGGCTTTGGATGCCACTTCTCAGTTGCTCAATATGAAGAAGACGGAGCCGGACTTTGCCATCCTTCAGGAAACTTCCAATGCAACAGCCACCGTCCTCAAAGACGCCAAAAAGTTAGGTTTAACCACTCAGTTCATCGGTCTTAACTGGGCTGCCGATGAGAAAGTCGTTGAACTGGCGGGAAATGCAGCCGAGGGTTATATAGGGGTTATTCCCTTTGCCTTCCCCTATGAGGATTTGCCGGCCATTCAGGAGATTAAGAACTGGGTTGAGTCGAACGGCGGTAACTGGGCGGAGAAAAACCAAAAGTTTATCCAGGGATGGGTTTCCGCCGCCGTTATGGCTGAAGGTATGAAGAGAGCCGGGGATGATATAACGGGAGAAGGTATCCAAAAAGGTTTGGAAAGCATTAAAAACTTTGACTTAGGCGGTCTGGCCTCTCCCGTATCCTTTAGTGCGGAAAGCCATCGGGGAGCTTTGAAGGCACGACTCTACCAGGTGAAAGATGGTAAGTTTGTGCCGTTGACCGACTGGATGAGTTTACCGGAAAGGTAAAGGAAACGGGAAAGGGTTCCTCGATAATGAGGAACCCTTCTTCCCCGTAAAAAGGGGGGATAAGATGCTGGCTTTGAACAATGTGGAAGTTATGTACGACCGGGTCATCCTGGTACTGAAAGGAATGTCCTTGTCCGTACCTGAGGGAAAAATAGTCGCTTTGCTGGGAAGTAATGGAGCCGGGAAAACTACCACCCTTAAAGCCATTTCCGGTTTGTTGAAAGCAGAAAACGGAGAGGTAACCGACGGAACCATTGAATTTATGGGCCAGTCCATAACCAACATGGAAGCGGAGAGGATTGTAAAAGCCGGTATATTCCAGGTTATGGAAGGCAGGAGAGTTTTTGAACACCTGACGGTGGAGGAAAACCTTTTGGCCGGTGCTTTTACCCGGCGGGATCGGAAAAATGTTAAGCGAGATCTGCAGATGGTGTATCACTATTTCCCCAAGCTGGCCCAATTGCGGAACAGGACCGCCGGTTATTTGAGTGGTGGCGAACAGCAAATGCTGGCTATTGGCAGAGCGTTGATGGCTCGACCTAAAATGATGTTGTTAGATGAGCCATCCTTGGGACTGGCTCCTTTACTGGTACAGGAGATATTTGAGATCATTGCCCGTATTAATCGGGAAGAGGGAACTACTATTCTCTTGGTGGAGCAAAACGCCAACCTAGCTCTTTCTATAGCCCATTACGGGTACATTATGGAAAACGGCAAAATTGTTCTGGAGGGACCGGTGGAGAAATTGAAGAGTAATGAAGATGTGCGAGAATTTTATCTGGGTCTTACCGAAGTAGGGAAAAAGAAAAGTTACCGGAACGTTAAACACTATAAACGAAGAAAGAGGTGGCTGTGATGGTCACGGTGACCCAACTGAGAGAATTTATTCGTTATGCCTGGGAACGAGCCCCGGCTGTTCGGGCGCAATTAAATTCCGTAGGGATGACACCGGAAGATTTTAAGAATTTGGATGATCTCGTTAAAATCCCTGTTCTTCCCAAGAAGAAGCTCATGGAACTACAGCGAGATCATCCTCCTTTCGGGGGGTGGAATGCAGTTTCGGTAGGAGAGATGCAGCGAATTTTTACTTCTCCTGGACCTATTTACGATCCCCAGGGAGCAGGCGAAGATTTTTGGCGCTGGGCGCCGGCCCTGCGGGAAGCTGGTTTCGGCCCAGGAGATTTGGTATTAAATACTTTTTCCTACCATTTAACTCCCGCCGGATTTATGTTTGATAGTGCCCTGCGTTCCCTGGAATGTGTTGTTATACCGGCTGGAGTCGGTAATGTGGAAATACAGGTGGAAATGATGAAAAGTTTAGGGGCTACCGGCTTTACCGGTGTTCCCAGCTTCCTGATGGCTTTAATTAAAAAGGCGGAAGAAAAAGGGTACCAGTTTAGAGAGGAATTCAACCTTAGAAAAGCTTTTGTCACCGCAGAAAAGCTTCCAGAAACTATGAGAACACACTTGGCGCAAGATTACGGAATAGAAGTTTTTCAGGGTTATGGGACGGCAGACGCTGGTTGTATCGCCTATGAATGTACAGAACGAAAGGGCATGCATGTAGGAAAGGAGGTAGTAGTAGAAATTGTAAACCCGGATACCGGCGACCCGGTACCTCCCGGGGAGACGGGAGAAGTAGTAGTTACTTTGCTGAACAAAACCTATCCGTTGGTCCGCTTTGGCACCGGTGACCTAGCCTCCCTGTTGACGGGGTCATGTCCCTGCGGGAAAGAGACACCGCGTTTATCGGGTATTTTTGGGAGGGTAGATGAAGCGGTAAAAGTACGCGGGTTATTTGTGCATGCCCAGCAAATAAAAAAGATATTTGATGATTTTCCCGAAATAAAAAGGTATCAAGGAAGGGTGAACCGTTCCGGATACCGGGATGAACTTGAATTATGGGTAGAACCGGCGCAAACAGACACCTTCAATTCTGGCCTGGTAGCCCGTATAAAGGATAGAGCTCGGGAGATCCTGCGTCTGAGAGTTTTGGTTCGACAGGTGGCTCCGGGAACGATTAAAGAAGAATCGGTACTTATCGACCGGAGGAAATGGGATTAGTTGCTATCATGCGCTGAAGCGCATGTTTTTTTTTACTTGTGGTAATAATATGAAAAACGAAAAACTGTTTATATATGGTGAGAAACGGGTGCTAAAAGGAAGACATCTATTGGGGTTACCGGTGGTTGCTATATCTGAAGGACGAAGACTGGGGATGGTTGGCGATTTACTTCTGGACCTACAACGACGTCGGCTATCGGCGCTTCTGTTGGAAAAAGGAGGGGGGTGGCGAGGCCCGGCATTAGTCCTTTTTCAAGAGGTTCACTCGGTAGGGCGAGACGCAGTTACTGTCAGCCAACCGGGGATGGTCAGAGAGTTGAAAAAAGAAGCTTGGTTGGAATCCTTGCCTTCCTCCAGCCTGCGTTGTTTAATTGGAAGGCGAATAATTAACGTTCAGGGTGATGAGGTAGGAACATTGGAAGACCTTTTTTTCCATATGCCGCAAGGAAAGTTTGCTGGATTAGAAGTTTCGGCAGGATTGATAGCCGACTTCTTATGGGGAAGAGATTTCTTAGAGGAAAATTTAGTTCAGGTGTTCGGCAATGAGGTGGTAGTAGTAAAAAAAAAAGGAAGGGTGGGAAAACCATGAAATGCCCTGTGTGCGGTAACCAAGAAGTAGGATGCATCGGTACGGAACGGTTTTATTGCTGGAACTGTTTTGTGGAGTATAATGCCAGGAACGAAGTTTTTCGAATCGAAGAAGACGGTTCTTTAACGGCATGTCATAATCAGCCTCATACTATTGGCAGTTCTGTGGAATAGTGAAATTGGAGGTGCGAGCGGTGTTTTTCCGTGGATTTTTCAACGGCTTTTTAACAGGAGGAATTATCGGGGCTCTGGCCAGTTATTTGTTTATACCGCAAAAGAAACTACAGGTTGACAAGAAAATGATGATGGGCAAGTCCCGGCGGTTGCAGAGAAGAGCCCGGCGGGTTATGAAAGAAGTGAGCGATGGGATCAATGAGTTGCTTAAGAAATAGTGAGGGTATCCTCACTTTATTTTTCTAAATTCAAGGATGAAGACTATGAAAATTTACCTTAGCACCCGGTTTAAGCGATTACTTTTCTTAACAGGATTGACTTTGGGGATCCTGTACTTTCTTTATCTAGTTCGCTCTATTCTGCCGCCCTTTATTGTAGCCGTAATTTTTGCCTATTTGCTCCACCCTCTGGTGGAAATTTGGGAGAGATATAGAATACCGAGGACGTGGGCCATTATTTTAACCTATCTAAAAGTTATCGCCGTAATTCTTATTCTCTCCTTCTATTTTTTCCCTAAAATTGTAAAAGAACTCAATACTTTTGCCGATGCGGTACCTGTCTATACCAAACAGGTCCAAGATTACCTGGGGAATTTATATCGGGGTTACCACAGGATCATTATTCCGGAAAGTATACGCCAGGTAATTGACGAAACTGTTAGAGGTATAGAAAGGCAAATGATTGCCGGAGTGCGGCAGGTGGCCCGGTCTATAGTTGGTATTTTTGCCCACGCAGTCAGTATAATTCTGGCTCCTGTGCTCAGTTTTTACCTTTTGAAAGACCTGGACACCATTAGCAAACGCTTTATAGCTTTGCTGCCTGTTCAATGGCGGTCAGATATTCTGTATCTGTTGACAGAAATTGATGCGGTACTTACCAAATTTATTCGAGGTCACCTCTTGGTAGCTACTATCGTCGGAGCATTAACCGCCTTGGGTTTGGCTATTTTAAAGATGGAATTTGCCCTCCTGCTGGGCATCGTGGCCGGCATAGCCGATCTCATTCCCTATTTTGGGCCGGTAATCGGAGCTGTGCCGGCGGTAGCCCTGGCTTTGCTCAAGTCCAAAGTACTGGCCCTCTATGTGGTAGTAGTCATGGTAGTAGTGCAACAACTGGAGTCCAATGTTATTTCCCCGAAAATTCTTGGTGCCAGTGTAGGACTGCATCCTCTGGTAGTAATTTTTGTTTTATTGGCCGGCGGACACCTTTATGGGGTATGGGGAATGCTGGCGGCGGTTCCTGTTGCTGCTGTAGTGAGGATTGTGGCCAACCATTTCTTCAGCCGTTTGATCAATATTCCATAGTTCAGTTGTCACCGAACCTTCCTTGACTTTTTGATTAAAGATTGACAAAATGTTTTTGTATTCAGTATAATGGAAAAAAATTTTAAGCTATCGGCAGTGAAGGAAACAAGTAAGCCCC
>NZ_BDGJ01000090.1:0-4851 GCF_002207765.1 Calderihabitans maritimus | reverse complement strand
GCGGCGGGCTGAAGCCTTTCCCGAGCCACAAGGCTGAATATTAGAGTAAGCCTTGTCGTTACCGCGCGTTAAGCGGAGGTGCGATGAGCACGGTGAGGGACTGGCGCTGTGAAGTGCCAGTAAACAGGGTGGTACCGCGAGACTAAGGCCTCGTCCCTGGGAAAGCAGGGGCGGGGTTTTATGTTTTGGAAAAATTTGTTTAGGTGGAGGGTGAAAATAATGAGACGATTGACGGGGGCAGAGCTTCGCGAAGAGTTCCTTAGGTTTTTTGAGAAAAAGGGACATACCATTGTTCCGAGTTCTTCTCTGGTGCCCCATAACGATCCTACATTATTGTTTACCAATGCAGGTATGGTCCAGTTCAAAGATGTTTTTCTAGGTTTGGACCAGCGGCCCTATAAAAGGGCGACGACGGCGCAGAAATGCGTCAGAGCTGGGGGCAAGCATAATGATTTGGAAACCGTAGGGCGGACAGCTCGACATCATACCTTTTTTGAAATGTTAGGCAACTTTTCTTTTGGTGATTATTTCAAACGGGAAGCCATAACTTTCGCTTGGGAATTTCTAACCGGGGTCTTGGAACTTCCTCGGGAACGCCTGTGGGTAACTATTTACCAGGATGACGATGAGGCTTATAACTTATGGCTGGAGCTGACGGATATTCCTGCGGACCGCATTGTGCGGATGGGGGAAAAGGACAATTTCTGGGCTATGGGGGATACCGGCCCCTGTGGCCCCTGTAGCGAGATCCTAATTGACCGGGGAGAAGAATTTCGCTGTCAAGCGCCGGAATGTGGCATTGGAAAATGTGATTGTGACCGGTGGCTGGAACTGTGGAATTTGGTCTTTATGCAGTATAACCGGGACGCCGAAGGAAATCTTACCCCACTTCCCCGTCCGAGTATTGATACCGGCATGGGTCTTGAAAGAGTGGCTTCCGTTTTACAGGGTGTAAATTCAAATTTTGATACCGATCTTATCCGGCCGCTTATTGAGGCGGTGGAAAACCTCAGCGGTAAATCATACCATGCGGGCGAAGAGGGATTTCCTTTCCGGGTGATAGCCGATCATGCCCGTGCGTGTACTTTCCTGGTAGCCGACGGAGTCCTGCCCGGTAATGAAGGACGCGGTTACGTTTTAAGACGCATCTTGCGGCGGGCGGTACGTTTTGGGAAGGTGTTGGGAATTGAATCTGCCTTTCTTTATAAACTGGTACCGGTAGTAGTAAGTATTTTGGGTGGCGCTTATCCGGAAATCGAAGAGAAGCAGGAGTATATACAAAAGGTTATTCGCTTGGAAGAGGAGAGGTTCCGGGAAACCCTACATGAAGGAATGAAGGTGGTTGCGGAAATCATTGAGAAGGTGAAAAAAGAAGGAAGGAATGAGATTAGCGGAAGGGAAGCTTTTGTTCTTTACGACACTTACGGTTTCCCCCTCGACCTTGCGGAGGACATTGCGGAGGAGAATGGATTAACTGTGGACCGGGAGGGCTTTGCCGAGGCTATGGAAGAGCAGCGGCGGCGAGCTCGGGCCGCCCGGGAAGACGCAAAAGCTTGGCAGGGAGCTGTGTCTTATGCCCACCTGCTGGGAGAGGTGGGTCCGACTGAATTTGTAGGTTATGACCGTTTCGAATCGGCAGCCAAGGTTCTGGTGGTAATTAAGGGTGAACAGGTGATAGATAAGGTTGAAGCAGGAGAGGAAGCACAAGTAATTTTAGATATTACTCCTTGCTATCCGGAAGGTGGTGGACAGGTAGGAGATACGGGAATAATGACCTGGGAGCAGGGAGAGGCAGTTGTTTCTGATACTAAGCGGCTACCTGACGGGAAGATTATTCACTTTATCAAGGTACTAGAAGGAACCTTGAGCGTTAATTCCTGGGTTAAAATAGCCGTGGACGAGGAAAGGCGCCGGGCAGTGGCCAGAAATCATACGGCTACCCACCTGTTGCACAGGGCATTAAAGGATATCCTGGGAGAGCATGTTAATCAGGCGGGCTCTTTGGTAGCACCAGACAGATTGCGTTTTGATTTCTCCCATTTTTCAGCTCTTTCTGCTAAGGAACTGAAGGATATAGAAGACTTAGTCAACCGGCAGATTCTGAACAACCTCCCAGTGCAGACCTTTGAAACTTCTTTCGAAGAGGCCAAAGCCATGGGAGCAACAGCTCTTTTTGGTGAGAAATACGGAGAAGAAGTACGGGTGGTGCAAATAGGTGACTACAGTATGGAGCTATGTGGCGGCACTCACCTTCGATCGACTAGTGAAGCAGGCATTTTCAAGATTATTAGTGAGAGCAGTGTGGGAGCCGGTATTCGCAGAATAGAAGCTCTGACGGGAACAGGTGCGCTGAAATTTTTCCGGGAAAATTATGAGGTAGTGAAGGAAACAATCTCGCTCCTTAAATGTCAACCGGAAGAATTACTAGGTAAAGTAGAGGAGTTACTGCGTACTATACGGGAAAAAGATAGAGAGATAGAGTCCCTGCAAGGCAAATTGGCTAGATACGAAGCAGAACAACTTTTGGATCAGGTACAAAGGGTGGGAGAAGTTAGACTGCTGGCCGCCCAAGTTAGGGTGCCTGACGTTGAAACTCTACGCTCTATGGGAGATTTACTGCGGAATAAGTTGGGTTCGGGAGTAATTGTTTTGGGAACTCCTATTGAGGAAAAGGTAAGCTTTGTGGCCATGGTTTCTAAGGATTTAGTTGAGAGAGGAGTACATGCGGGGAACTTGATTCGGAAAGTAGCCCAGGTAGCCGGTGGTGGTGGAGGTGGCCGGCCGGATATGGCTCAAGCTGGTGGCAAAGAAGTGGCCAAGTTAGAAGAGGCCCTCAGCCGGGCAGGGGAATTTTTAAAGGAACAGCTCGGGATTTAAGGTAGAGCTTCCAAGCAGGTCGCTCGGATATCGTTCCGGGCGACCTGTATTTCCTGGTTCTCAAGGTTTTTTAAGGAAGTTGAAAGGAATAAAAACTTTGGTAGCGAATAAAATAGGTATAGTTTAGTTTCCGGGGGTGGTACCCGATGGCCAGAGATGGTCTGGAAGAAACCGTAATGTTTCAGGTGGAAAAAGAAACAGGAATGGGTGCCAGGGAAATCCTGGAGAGTGTTTATAAGGCCTTGAAAGAAAAGGGCTACAATCCTATAAACCAGCTGGTGGGCTATCTCCTGTCCGGTGACCCGGCGTATATAACCAGTTACAAAAACGCTCGCAATCTGATAAGACGCTTGGAGAGAGATGAATTATTAGAGGAACTGGTGAAGAATTATTTGGAAAAATAGTTGTCACCGATTTCATGGCCCCTGTTATCGAAACGGGGTTTTTATTTTTTGAAGCTTAAGCGGGTGAATTTCATGCAATATGTACGGTTAGGTAATACCGGATTATTAGTTTCCCGGCTGTGCTTCGGAACCCTTACCATCGGTCCCCTGCAGGCCAATCTTCCCTTACAAGAAGGAGTTGCTGTCCTGCGCCACGCTTTGGATTCAGGGATCAATTTTATTGATACGGCCAAGAGTTATGGAACGTATCGGTATATTCGGGAAGCTTTGAGATATAGTAAAAATAAGGTGATTGTAGCTACTAAATCTTACGATTACACCTATACGGGTATGCATCAAAGCGTGGTAGAGGCCTTGGAGGAAATGGGTTTAGAATATATAGATATATTCCTCCTCCATGAGCAGGAGAGCAGGCTTACCCTGCAAGGTCACCGACCGGCCCTGGAGTATTTACTGGAGGCCAAGGAAAAAGGAATTGTTCGGGCAGTTGGTATTTCCAGCCATTCGGTTGAAGCGGTGAGAGCTGCTGCTGCCATGCCGGAGATAGATGTTATCCATCCCTTGGTTAACCAAGCGGGAATAGGAATCCGGGGTGGGAACCTGGATGATATGTTGGAAGCGATAAAGGAGGCCTACCGGCAAGGAAAAGGAGTATATGGTATGAAGGCCCTCGGAGGGGGTCATTTGATTTCTCAGGTGGAAGAAGCCTTAAAGTTTGCTTTTTCGCTACCGTGGGTACATTCGTTTGCCGTAGGTATGCAAAGCATTGCTGAAGTAGAATTCAATTTAGCTTTGCTGGAGGGCAGAAAACCTCCGCCAGAAGTATTGAGGCACCTGGGCGGCAGAAGGCGTTTTTTGCACATTGAGGAATGGTGCCAGGGATGTGGAAGCTGTGTGGAAAGGTGTCCGTGGGAAGCGCTGGAAATAGTGAACGGTAGAGCACAGGTTGACCCGGGCATTTGCGTTTTATGTGGTTATTGCGGGGCTGTATGCCCGGAATTTTGCATCAAAGTGATTTAAATTCTGAGGAGAGACACCAAGATGCGTATAATGGGACTGGATATAGGGGAAAAAACTATAGGAGTAGCTCTTAGCGACCCTTTGGGATGGACGGCACAGGGTCTCACTACGCTCCAGCGACGGGGAAACTTGGAAGAGGATATTAGCCGCATTCAGGAACTGGTGGAAGAATACCAGGTAGACAAGGTGGTGGTAGGTTATCCACGCAATATGGATGGCTCTTCTGGTCCTCAAGCCGCAAGGGCAGAAAATTTCGCCGTTTTATTGAAAGAAAAAGTCAAGATACCGGTTATCTTATGGGATGAACGGTTGAGTACGGTGGCGGCCGAACGAACACTTTTAGAAGCCGACCTTTCTCGACGAAAGAGAAAAAAGGTAATTGATCGGGTGGCTGCTGCGTTAATCCTGCAGGGTTATTTATATTATGAGGAAAAAAGAAAAAAATAGAAGATTAGTCGGGTTAGTCCAGGTACAGGTGTCAATAACTTGACAAAATGTCACCCCAAAAAGGGGTTAATTATCGTGAGAAAATGTCACTTTTATAGTGAAG
>NZ_BDGJ01000089.1 GCF_002207765.1 Calderihabitans maritimus | reverse complement strand
AGAACCAATACCACATTGCCGGCAAGCGAAGTGGCCTTGGCCTACAAGCAGCTTTGGATGGTGGAGCGAGCTTTCCGGGAGATGAAGTGCACCCTGAAGCTTCGTCCCATGTATCACTGGACGGAAAGCCGGATCCGTGGCCACATCATGGTATG
>NZ_BDGJ01000088.1 GCF_002207765.1 Calderihabitans maritimus | reverse complement strand
GCGTTGTAAGTGGTGCCGCGGGGAGTAAGATAACCGTGAAAGTACCGCAAATCCCAATCAATACCACCTACCCAGTATACGTTAGGCTTGATTTCTACAGGTTTCATAGTATCCTCCTTTCAATCAAAATTATGCCTTCGGTCAAGCTGGTTGCAAGACACTAGAAATTAGGTTTAGATGAGCTTTCGAGAGAATGACTTTTACAAGGTCCGACATTATGAAACTTTTTCCTTCTGTACCAACTGTATTTCCTTCTAAACTATTTATGGAAAAGTACTATTAATGCGATGATATTTCAAGAATAAAAAAAGACTGGTGATCATATTTTAACTGTCCAACATGAGGCAAAACCAGAAAATGAATAATCTCTTGCCAGACTTTACCTAAAATAATGGAAACGATACGCCGTTATGTCCTAAGACAAAAAAGCCAATATTAACTGCAAAAAAATCTTGACCCTGTACTTAAGTACAGGGTCCATAATAAAGATGGGGGGTGAACAAGTGAAAGGACTCACCATAAGCCAAGTAGCCAAACAGGTCGGTGTAAATGTCGAAACCGTTAGATATTATGAAAGATTAGGGCTTATATCCAAACCACCCCGGACAGAATCCGGATACCGACTTTTCCCTCACGAGGTAATTGGGCGTATTAAGTTTATCAAGCGGGCTCAAGAACTAGGTTTTACTCTATCCGAAATTAACAAACTGCTTGGCCTGGCCGATAGTGAAAACTTTGACTGTCATGAAGTACGGCAATTTGCATCCCAAAAGCTTAGAGAAATCGAGTCAAAAATACGTGACCTGGAAAAGATCAAAATCGTTCTGCAAGACTTGTCTAGCAGATGTCCAGGTCAAGGATCGATTAGCCAGTGTCCTATTATAGAAACTTTATCTGGGGAAGGGGGTGGCTAAAAATGGCTAACAAGAGGGTTGTTGAAGTATTTACTGCAGGTTGCTTCATCTGTGAAAATGCAATAAAGGAAATTAAGGCTCTAGCTTCTTCCAATTGTGAAGTTAGGATTTATGATTTGAATAAAAGATGCGATACTAACGAATGTGTAGAAAAAGCAAAACAATATGATATTAAATCAGTTCCTGCTGTAGCTATTGACGGCAAATTAGTAAATTGCTGTAATACCAGAGGTATCGATGTTGAAATCTTAAAAAAAGCAGGACTTGGGCAATAGCTAAGTAGAAAGTTTGCTTATGGGGCTGGGATTAACATCCCGGCCTCTTTACTAAAGTTCGCCCGACCTGATTCAGCGAGAACTAGCCTTAGGACTGAATATTGTTACTCGGTTCACGGGGGCTGGTCTCGCAGGCCTCCTGGCCGCAATTTTGGCCATCTCTTTGTTCCGTGCGGAGGGCGATCCCGAGCTTACAAAAGCATTACATAGCAATCAAACCTATAGTGAGAGGAATTTGAGCATGAAAGAAAAACTTTTGGTTTTTACGGGAATAGTCATCTTTGCTGCTTTTTCCTTCCTCTTACCCGTATTCCTGGCTGAAAAACAGGCCGAAAACCCAATCCCCGAACTAAAGCCAGGAGAAAAAATGGCTGCTTTCTCTGGTATCGGTATGTTCTGACAAAACTGTAGGGCTTCGGTCGAGGCCGCCTTGCGCAAGATAAAGGGAGTACGTTTTACTCTAGTGCAACTGCCGCCCGTGGATAAAGTCATCGTTATCTATGATCCGAAAAAACTACCCTTAAAGATTTGAAACAGGCCATCACCAATGCCGGCTATCAGGTTAAGGAAGCAAAGGTGGTGAAATAAATTGTTTGAAGACGATAATCGGGGCCATCGGAGCGGCAGTCGGGAAAATGTTTCTTTCATACCGCCTTAGCCTGTATGTTCCTTGGTTTACACTCCTGATGGGTATCTACCTGGCTGCCGATCTGAAACTTAAGCTACCTACAATGAAAATAAGAGCTGCAACGGTAAGAGGCCCAGATGGAGCCTTCCTATTAGGGCTCCCGTTTGGTATCATCGCTTCTCCCTGTACAGTTCCCATTTTGCTCTCGATCCTCGCCCTAGCGGCTACAAAAGACAGCATTTTCTTCGGGGCTATAGCAATGTTCGTCTATGCAATAGGTCGTGGTCTTCTTCTGCTCCTCATAGGAACCTTTACCGGGATTATTAAAAACTTAGTAGTCTTGACCCGCTGGGGAAAATATTTTGAAAGAGCTTTCGGCTCCAATAGACAACTGGTTTGACACGCCAACTACTACCCTGTCATTCCGCGGATAAGCGGGTAGTGGCTATAAACTGGTGGGTCATGTTATTTTTACTGGCGGCATAAATAACCTTCTCGATTTGATCGGCTATGCCGAAAAGCGCCTCCACAACCATCGGGTCGAACTGAGTTCCCGAGGCATCCTCGAACTCGGAGAGGATTTCCTCGGGGGTTTTGGCCATGCGATAGGGGCGTTCGGACCGCATGGCATCGTACGCATCGGCGACGGCGATGATTCTGGCCCCCAGCGGGATCTGGTCCTTCATCAAACCGTCGGGATAGCCGTTACCGTCGAAACGTTCGTGATGGGATCTAATCATGTTTATTAAATCCTTGCTGAGCGTCTCAGCCTCCTCCAAAATCGTAGCCCCGATGACCGGGTGTTTCTTCATTATTTCCCATTCCTCGGGGCTGAGGCGCCCCGGTTTCTTCAATATAACATCGTCGATCCCAATCTTTCCGACATCATGCAATAGGGCCGCCTGCTGTATTTCAAACCTTGTTTTGTCGTCCACCAACAGGGATTCCGCCAGAAGAAGGGATATTTGGGCTACTCGGACTGAATGTCCCTTGGTGTAGTGATCCTTCGCATCCACTGCGGAAACCAAGGCCTTGATCGTCCCCAAATACGTTTTCTCGAGAGCCAGATTGGTTCTCTCAAGGTCTTCTTTTTGTTTGATTATCAGGCTGGAAGCATTAAAGAATATTTTGGACAAGAGAAGGTATAGGGCTAAAAAAGACGCCAGAGTGATGATCCAGACAGCGACTCGGGTCCTAGCTATACGTTCAAAGAGTCCGTCTACCCCGTAGTATACCTCTGCAACCGCGAAAACCTCCGAATCTCCGAAATACAGGGGGATATAAGCCTCGAGAACATAGTTGAAACCTTTCTCATAGATATTCTCCTTCTTTGATAATCTACTGTATTGAGCCACGACCTCTCCGTTCAGAGCACGATCTAGATCGCGATTTGCCGTAAAACGATCACCTACTAGCTCCTGCTCATCCGACCAAATGATCCTTCCGTGACGATCGTAGAATTTGATTCTGAGAAATTGGGGTATCTCCGAGATGTCCCGTATCGCGAGCTCAAAGCTTTCGTAATCCTCAGTTTTCAGCTTGGGAGCTTCAAAATCTTTTGCGCTAAGATGATGGTGAATTGCGTTTCGGACAAAGGCAACAATTGTCTCTGTATGGTTTTCGAGCATATCCCTCTTGAGCGAAAACGTTACGTACAGCCCTAGAACAAAGGCGAAAAAGAGCAGACACAATAAACTACGGGTTAAGAAAAGCCGTCTCAAGTCCACTCGCTCTAGTACCCTCCCCTGGGACACAAACAGAATGTGCTTTCTGCCTATAGCCAAGTTTTCCGTCGGTGCGCTCTATTGCGGGGAATTTCCTCTTTGCGTGGACATGGTCTAGGAATCCGTTCAATAAGGACTACTTGTAAAGCCCCCTGGTAATCGCAACGTTCTTTGAAAAAAGATGCGTATCCGGACAACAGCCAGCTTTAACCGCTTTGGGAATCCATTCGGCCTTTACCGGCAGCTACGTGGCAGTCACTGATACAATCTGAGGTGGCAACCCGAATAGCTTTGGGGCGAGTTTAGCCAGTCTCTTCAAATTGAGCAGGACTGCTGTACATGTGGCCTGCAGGTTTGTCTTTATCAACCCCACATACCGACCGAACCTCAGGCCTGGTGCCAGAAAACTCGATGAGCTTTTCGGCTACCTCAGGCTCGTTCTCGAGCAGCTTCAAAAGCAGCTTGCGTAGAGAGGAACATAATAGGCAGTATGTGTCCTGTACAGTAGCGGTCCAAAGCAACCGCGCGTCTCTATTTCGCATCAAAATCCAGCAACCTGGCGACAACACTGTTGGCACCATCAGCGCCCACCACTATCTGGTCGGCAAAGGAACCATAATCAGTGACTATATGCGGCCGGTCGGGCAGCACCTCAATCCCCAAGATCTTTTTTTCATTATGTACCCGGGCGCCAGCCTTTAAAGCCTGCTCCACCAGAAAGAAGTCAAAGCGCTTTCTTTCCACCAAGTAAGCCAGGGAAAATCCAGACTGATTTCCAAGGGGTCGCTCAAACCATGAGTGAGCGATAAGCGATTAATCTCATCCTCTACAATAGCGGTGAAACTCAAACCCAGTAAATGTTTTGCCTTCACGGAAATCGCGCCACCGCAAGGCTTTTCCCGGACCATTTTTGTTTTCTCCAACAGCAGCACGTCTCCCTTCTTTAGCCAGCCAGTAGGCTAAAAAGGCGCCGACAGGCCCCGCTCCAACTACCAGTACTTGATATGTATTTTAAACCAACCTAATCCCGCATTAAGAATTGGTTATTTTTCCCTTTGGTATCCAGTTACCCACGCTTTGCCTCCTCCTTGTTTTTTCCCGGTTGGCGCGAAACAGCGGCAAATAACAATCACCACAGTAAACTCCGATCACAGTTCCGGTTTTCAGCAGGAATACTCCTTCGCGGCCACAGTCTTTACACTTCACTGTACATTCCCTCCCTTAGTCTTTGCCCTGAAAATACGCTTGCAGCACATCCCGGGCGATGTAAGCGGACGAATAGCTACCTCCCTTGCCCTGCTCCACCACCGCGGCAAAAGCAACCTGGGGGTTGTCCCTTTTTAAAGCTTTTGGACACAAGCTGGGTACCGTTGTCGGAAACAAAAACCGGTTTATTTGCAGCTGTAATTAAACCTTCCCCGGCCAGAGCTCTATCCAGAACTTTTTTCCCATCCCCGGCGGTCATGGTGGGAAGCAACTCCGCATGGACAATGTAACGGCTGTAACTGTCCAGCACGGAATAAGGTAACCATGACCGTTAGCTACCGGGATATAGGTGATGTCGATTCTCCATACTTGATTTGGCTCCGGCTCTTATCTCGCGTTTTTTAAGGGGTTTTGCTGGGTTTCTAGGAGTACTTAAGCTTTTTCATCATCTTAAGTTAAAGTACCAATAATTGAGACAAGAGGTGTAAAGTGTGATGTTTGGTTGATAGCGCACCCTCCTACCTCGTGTGTACAGCGTACCTGTTAACCAGTTACCCCAAATTTTTATACGATAGGGGGGTATCCTATGCCTATATTGTATTGTAGGCAGCGAAAAAGTTCAACCATAAACTTGTGAAAATCTTGTGAAGATCACGTAACTACGACAGACTATAGTATTAGGAGTCAAAAAAAGAAATTGTCCAGCAACCGTTACGCCCTGTATCAATTCCCGTCTTGGTGGTGCTTTCTCTCTTCAATTGGGCGCAAGTATTTCCAACTTCCTATGAAGCCGTAAAATAAAAGCACTGACCCGAGCATCTCGCCCAGATAAAGGGCTCCGGGCCAGCCCAATCGCGCCAAGCTACCCGCAGCAGCAATGATGACGGTGCCTCCGGCGATGAAAAGGTTATACGTTGCTCCGCTCCGCGCCCAGGAATAAAGGGCCCCAACCACCAGGACTAAACTGCCGGGAATGGTCAACAGCGGCGAGAAGACTCTTACTTCCTTGGCCATGGCCTGACCTGCGACCACTTTTCCCGGAATGAAGGCGGAAGTAATAATTTCCGCCCGCAAAGCGTAAGCAAGCATCACCAAGGAAACTACAGTCACATAGATCAGAAATGCCCAGCCTACCCGTCGTGAAAAAATAAGAAACACTGTTCCCGCACCCAGGTAAGCTACCAGGGCTGCAGCACTGACATAATACAGGCGGTAAAGTGTGACATTCCAAGCGGCTACCTCCGAGTAAAACTCGCCAAAAGCGGCAAAGGCAAACAGGGCAAAACCGAACGCCCATAACCACTGGTGAGTTTTACGGCGCTCCAGGTATTGGCGGATTAACAGCAGGCTAAATACAGCGCTCAACGCGGATGTTAACAATGGCCAAACGCCATTCATTCTTTCTACCCCTTTTCTACCTTTTTGCACTCTCTAATTATGTATTTTAAACCCGGTGGGGGTGCAGAGCAAGCTGTTAACTTGTGCAGGTGGTTACTTGAATTGCATTTTTTCAGTATTCAGGCCGGCTGGTTTTGGACTTTTTGGTGCCGGGGCAGCAAATCAGGAAAGCCTCAGTCCCTTCCCGCAAGGTAATCAACATTCCCGCTAGCATCTAAATTTCTCCTCCCCCTTTGTAAATGATAATCAATCTAAATCCTTGGGTAAAAAATAAATTCTAATTCAATCTCTTTCTTTTAATTTCTGTACAATCTTCATATACCGATAAACTCTCATCGACGACCGAATGAACAAGGAAAACCGAACAACCCAGCTGCTAAAGTAGGTGGGTTAATGACGGAATCTAAAGTACCGAGGTAAACCCCTACTTGGAAAACGAGTTCCCAAATTTTAATGGCTATGAGCAATGCGCCAATCAAAATCCAACTGCCGTATTTGCTGAAAAACTCGGCCATGCCTCAACCTCCTCCCTTTCACTTAACCGGTTTTTCTTTACATTGTCTTCTATTTTGGCTTAATCTTTTAAAATGATCACCTCGTACCTGTCCAAATTCAATAGACATTTTGGCCTTTACGCAGGAAAACTCCCTGGCAAAGGGTCTCACCGCCGGAGTTAATGCTATAAACCCTGAGCTGGTCTGGCCTTACCTCTATTTCCACGAAGCATTCCAGGCAAAAATATCTATTACCTTTGAGCCTTCTTACGTTCCTGCCCAGGCAGTTTGGACACCGCAACCGGCACCACTCCTTACAGTTGTAACTCTTTAGCCTTGAACCCCGTAATAAACTAATAGGGAACCGACCATTAACAACAAAGTAGTGAGGGAAGTACCCCAGAGATTAATCGTTGAAGAAGTTGCAGAAGCCTTAGGTTGGGCTTCTTGTTTTCTGCGCCAGATCAAGATAAGACCGATGACGATGCCAATGGCACTCATCAGATGAGCCACGGTAAAGGGACCATACACCACCGGGTTGGTCCTGGTAAATTCCACTATGCCCCGGATCAGGGAATAGCCGATTAGGTAGTGCAGGAATACCTGGCCGGAGTAGCTGGCTCGTGTGCGTTTCAGCCACAAGTAAGCAAACAGCAGGTAATCCAGCAAAAACTCGTACACCTGCGCCGGGTGAAGCAAGACTCCGTCTACCGTAACCCCCCAGGGTAGGGGGGTTCCCATGGGCGCGCCAAAGACATCACAGCCGACCCTCCCGATACCCTGGGCTAAAATTAATGCCGGTGCTACCGTATCCGCCACTTCCCAGAATGGTAGCTTATGGGATTTTATAAACAGGTATCCGACCAGGAAGCCCCCTAAAATCCCACCGTGAATGGACAGGCCCCCTTTATTAATAAAAATAATTTCCATGGGATTGGCTAGGTAGTATGCGGGGTTATAAACCAGTACATACACCAACCTGGCCCCCACAATGCCCCCCAATAAGGAGTATAGGGCGCCGTCCAGCAACAGGCGATGGTTTAATCCTTTATGCTTCGCTTCCCGGACAAACAGAATAATGGCAGTTAGTGCTCCTAAGGCAATCATCAGCCCGAAAAAATAAATATGAATTGGGCCAATAGTCAAAACCTGCTTCATGTGTTGTCAATTCCTCCTTCAAAACAAAGTCCTTCGGCCTTTGTTATTGTTTAGTCGCCATGAATGGGACTTTGGAACCCCAGTTCCCATCTACAATTGTTAATTCATTATGATGAATTAATAAAATTAACTATCAATTTACTATATTGACGCAAAACTCCTGTAGTATCGTAGCCAGCATAGACACTCTGCAGTAGTGATTTCACCAGCTCCGGTTTTTTACAAAACAGGTTATGGACCGTACCGGAAAAGGGGTAGAATAAGAGCGCCAGTCTGGCAGCAGCCCTTAATTCGGGAATTATATTTTTCTTGATTAATTGCGAATATGGTTGCAAATCAATGCTCTTGTTTTTTCTGGTACAATCCAAAATCACCTGGGCTGCTAATTTGGAACTCAATAGAGCGTTATAGATCCCTTCTCCCGTAAAAGGATCAGTCAGCCCTGCCGCATCTCCGACTAAAATGGCCCTCTCTTGATGATAGGTAGTAGTATGTAACCCAGTAGGAACGATGTGTCCCTTGACCTCCAATCGATTTCCATCATTACCCAAACCGTAAGTTTCAAGCCAGTTTTTCAGTTCCAATTTGAGCTTTTTATCTTTTCGGGGCAGAAAGGAACCAATTCCTGCCGTGAGGTGAGTTGCTTTGGGAAAAATCCAGCTATAACCCATGGCCAGGATACCGTAATCGATATAGGCGGTTCCTTTATACCGCAACATTTGTTCCGGCGGTAACGATACTGAACAGTCCAAAGCAAGGGCGCGCCCGTATTTTATATTAAAGCCCAGGGTACGGGCCACAATGCTATTAGCCCCATCGGCACCTACCACTATTTGCCCGTCAAACGAACCCCTATCAGTGAATACCCGTACTCGATCCGGGAGAATTTCGATTCTTAAGACTTTCTGTTCATCGTATACCTGAGCGCCGGCTTCAAAGGCCTGCTTAACCAGAAAGAAATCGAAGCGCTTCCTGTCTACCAAATAAGCCAATGGAGAGTCCAGCCTGACCTCCAACGGGTCAACAAAATTATGAGTAAGTACCAAGTGATTAATTTCATCCTCGATTAATTCTCCTAAATCAAAGCCAATCAAGTTTTTTGCCCGCAATGAAATAGCGCCCCCGCATGGTTTCGGGCGGGGCATTTTGGCTTTTTCCAGCAGTACCACATCTAATCCCTCTTTAGCCAGGAGATAGGATAAAAAAGCTCCCGCCGGCCCTGCTCCGATAACCAATACCTGATGCATTGCATTCCCTCCAACTTACATTGGATAACTCCGCGTCTCCCCCCTTTCACCAAACTGCCTTAAGCCCTTAAAACCAGCGTCGTACTACACATTATAGTATTAAAAACCAAAAAATTTTGCTGCCTGCGTTTTTCTAACTATTTCCTGTTGGCAGCAAACCCTGCGGGCTTGGTTAAGTGCTTGCTCTTATAACAAAATCTAGCGGAAACTAAAAAAAGGCAAAAATACTGTAGGGGGGTATCCTATAAATATATTATTTGAAAAATGTATACGTGTCAACCGTCAAAAACCTGGGCGAACATTTATGTATCGGACAATGACCAATTCAGGCCACCGTGACTTACTCGTCCCTATTGACCTTTGCGGTAGTTGTATCCTAGCTCTCGGAAGAGTTCCCCTGATCTTCCGAAGGTTAAGCGCAGTTTCTATTGAAGTCTCAATTATACGAAAAAAGAGTTTGGAGAAGTTAGAAACAACATCGAAATAAGCAAGACTTTTTATTTCTCCCACACCCCCGCTTTAAAATTGATGGATTTTGCCGGCCATGTCTGTGAAAACTTTGAACCGACTATGATGTTAAAAGACAAAAAAATTATTCAACAACCGTAACAACTTATATCAAGTCCTGTCGCGGTAGTGCTTAGGCTCTTCAATGGGATGTAAATACTTCCAACTTCCTACGAAGCCGTAAAACAAAAGCACTAACCCGAGCATCTCACCCAAATATAGGGCTCCAGACCAACCCAATCGTGCCAAGCTGCCCGCCGCAGCAATGACGACGGTGCCTGCGGCAATGAAAAGATTATACGTTGCTCTGCTCCGCAGTCAGGAATAAAGAGCCCCGCCCACCAGAACCAAGCTGCCGGGAATGGTCAACAGTGGCGAGAAGATTCGCACTTCCTTGGCCATGGCCTGACC
>NZ_BDGJ01000087.1:2754-53953 GCF_002207765.1 Calderihabitans maritimus | reverse complement strand
TTGATAGCCGGTCCCGAGAGACCTCCAAATATGTTGGCCAGTACCGGACGGCGAGAATTAATATCAATAGCCATCCCCAAAAGGGTGTTGATCATGGAAAGGACATCCGCACCCGCCGCGACACATGCTTCAGCAATAGCCACCGGATCCGTCACATTGGGCGATAACTTGGCAATAACCGGAAGAGAGGTATTGGCCCTGACTGCAGCAACCACCTCGGCTGCCAGGACCGGATCTACACCGAAAGCCATACCTCCCTTTTTCACGTTGGGACAGGAAATGTTAACTTCCAGAGCGGCTATTGTTTTTACCCGGTCTAAACGCCGCGCAATTTCAGCATACTCATCCACCGTGTTTCCCGCAATATTGACGATGATAGCCGTGTCAAAGTTTTCTAACCGAGGGAGGATGCAATTAATTACTTCTTCTACCCCCGGGTTCTGCAGGCCTATGGCGTTGAGCATTCCGGCCGGTGTTTCCACTACGCGGGGAGGGGGATTACCTTCTCTCGGTTCCAGGGTGGTTCCCTTAACTATCACGCCTCCCAAGGCATTCAAGTCGACATAAGTGGCATACTCTAACCCGTAGCCAAATGTTCCGGAAGCAGTAAGTACCGGGTTCTTGAGCTTCAAACCACCCAACTGTACCGCCAACTTCACCTTACTCATCGTCCCATAACACCTCCTCGCTGTCGAACACCGGTCCTTCCCGGCATATTCGGGCATAATTTTTGCCGTTTCTCCGGGTACGACAAACACAACTGAGGCAGGCTCCTACCCCGCATGCCATAGCCCTATCCAGAGAAACCTGGCAGGGAACATCCTTCCCCCGGCAGGCAACAGCCACTTTTTTCAGCATCGGCCAGGGTCCGCATGCATAAACCAGCGAAACAGCAATCCTTTCCAACACCTTTTCCAGCAGATCGGTTACGTAGCCACGATGTCCTTGACTACCATCATCAGTAGCTACCTGCACCTCAGCCCCTAAAGCCTCGAATTCCTGCCGGCAAAGCACTTGTTCACCGGTAGCTGCTCCTAAAAGAACGGTTAGCGAATAACCCCTCTCTTTCAAAGTCCGGGCCAAAAATAACAACGGGGCAACACCAATTCCCCCTCCTACCAGCACTGTCTTGGCCGGTTTTTCGGGTAGATAAAATCCTTTTCCCAGGGGACCCATAATATCCAATTGTTCGCCTTCCTTGATCTGGGACAGCAATTGGGTACCTTTTCCCCTAATCTGATACAGAAAACTAACCGTACCTGCTTCGGCATCGATATCATGAAAACTAAAAGGTCTTCGCAGTAGAGGGTCAAAGGTAGAACTGCAGCGAATTAGAGCAAACTGGCCAGGTTTCGCCTGCCGGGCTAGAGATTCTGCTGCAATTCTTACCCGGTAAAAGCCTTCCACTAATTTTTCGTGGGAAATTACTTTACCGGTTAGCAACTGAGACAATACCGGCACTCCTTTCTACCCCTATATATTCCTGCAGAGACTTGATCTCCAACTTTTCTCCTTTAGAGATCGAACGGAGAACTTGAAGTAAAATCCGGGTAGTGTCCAGGGAGGTAAGGCACGGAACACCGTGCTCCACTGCCGCCCGCCGGATCTTAAAGCCATCTCGTTCCGGCATTTTCCCTTTGGTTAAAGTATTGATAACGAAATGGATTTTGTCGGATCGTATCAAGTCAATGATGTGCGGTGATCCCTCCCGGATTTTATTGACCTGTTCTACTTCCAGACCGGCCTCCCGGATTTTTCGGGCTGTTCCGGCTGTAGCACAGAGACGGTAGCCAAGCTCAGCAAATCCACGGAGTAGTGGAAGCGCTTCTTCTTTATCCTTATCGGCAATAGTAGCCAAAATAGTACCCTGGAGTGGAATATCACAGCCCGCCGCCACCAGGCCTTTGTACAAAGCCCGGGACAAAGTCCGGTCTAATCCAATAACTTCACCGGTAGACTTCATTTCCGGACCCAGGGACGTATCAACCTGGTGCAATTTGGCAAAAGAAAACACGGGAACTTTTACCGCCACGTAATCCGGCGGTTCCACCAACCCCGTTCCGTATCCTTGCTGGGCTAACGACTGACCTAAAATAATGCGAGTGGCTATCTTTACCATAGGAATACCGGTAATCTTGCTCAAGTATGGGACTGTCCGGCTGGAGCGGGGATTAACTTCCAAAACATAAACTTTATTCTGGTGAACCACATATTGAATATTTAAAAGCCCCTTGATCTTCAATGCCCGGGCTAACCGGGTAGTGTACTCAACAATTTGACCGATAACTTCCGGTTTGAGGGAAAAAGTCGGATATACGGCAATGCTGTCCCCTGAATGTACCCCAGCTCGCTCAATATGTTCCATAATGCCGGGGATCAATACATCGTAGCCATCGGAGATGGCATCTACTTCAACTTCGGTCCCTACTATATATTTATCTATGAGAACGGGATGCCGTGGCGAAACCTTGACAGCTGAAATCATATAAGACAACAATTCTTCTTCGTTATATACGATTTCCATGGCCCGTCCGCCCAACACGTAGGAGGGACGTACCAAGACGGGAAAGCCAATTTCTTCTGCAATTTGCCTGGCTTCCTCCACGGAGGTGGCCGTCTTGCCGGCCGGCCTTGGAATATTCAATTGGTTTAGAAGTTGGTCGAATTTATCTCTATCTTCGGCCCGGTCGATATCTTCAACCGTAGTACCTAAAATTCGGAAACCGGCCTTGGCCAACGGCTCGGCCAGATTAATAGCGGTCTGTCCGCCAAACTGGGCAATTACACCTTCCGGTTTTTCATGTTCCAGCACATTAATTACATCTTCCGGCACCAGCGGTTCAAAATAAAGGCGGTCGGAAGTATCAAAATCAGTGCTCACCGTTTCTGGATTGTTGTTAATGATGACCGATTCTACCCCGGCCTCTCGCAATGCCCAAACGGAATGAACGGAGCAGTAATCGAACTCTATCCCCTGCCCAATCCGGATGGGGCCGGACCCTAAAACTACTACTTTTCTTCCCTGACCCGCTTCGGCTTCGTTTTCATCCTCGTAGGTTGAATAGTAATAGGGGGTCAATGCTTCAAACTCCGCAGCGCAGGTGTCCACCATTTTATAGACAGGGGTAATGCCCTGTTCCTTTCGAAGGGCACGCACTTCCTCCTCCGTTACTCCCAGAAGCTGGGCTAGCTGCGCATCGGCAAAGCCCATTCTCTTTGCTTCCCTTAAGATTTCCCGTGGCACCTGACCCTTTACCTTACGCAATTCTTCCTCCATAGCAACGATCCGGGCAATTTTATGCAGGAAAAAGCGGTCGATCCGAGTAACGTCGTGAAGCCACTCCACTGTCTTCCCGCGCCGCAACGCCTCCGCTACTATAAAAAGTCTTTCATCGTCAGCCGTCCTTAATCTTTCTTCGAGTTCTTCCGTAGAGAGTTTTCTCCAAGCATCGGCAATTAATCCATCGAGACCTACTTCCAGCGAACGGACAGCCTTCAACAGGGCGCCTTCAAAAGTACGGTCAATAGCCATAACTTCTCCGGTAGCTTTCATCTGGGTACCTAAGGTCCGGTCGGCAGAAGCAAATTTGTCGAAAGGGAAACGGGGTATTTTTACTACTACATAGTCTAAAGCAGGTTCAAAGCAGGCATAGGTTTTACCAGTAACGGCATTTTTGATTTCATCCAGCGTTAAACCGATAGCAATCTTAGAGGCAACCTTAGCAATCGGATAGCCAGTTGCTTTAGATGCCAGAGCACTGGAACGGCTGACCCTAGGATTTACTTCTATCACATAATAACGGAAACTGTGGGGATCAAGGGCGAACTGGATGTTGCACCCTCCCTCAATTCCAAGCGCTCGTATAATCTTCAAAGCAGCTTTACGCAGCATGTGGTACTCCCGGTCGGAAAGGGTCTGGGAGGGAGCCACTACTATACTGTCACCAGTATGAATACCAACCGGGTCTATATTTTCCATATTGCAAACGGTAATGCAGTTATCTGCCGAATCCCGCATTACCTCGTACTCAATTTCTTTCCAACCGGCGACTGAATATTCTACCAGTATCTGGTGGATGAGACTGTGTTTCAATCCCCTTGCCGCTATAGCTTTGAGCTCTTCTTCGTTATGAGCTATTCCCCCGCCGGTACCGCCTAGAGTATAGGCCGGCCGTACTATTACCGGGTATCCAATCTCCGCCGCAAAATTCAAAGCTTCTTCCACCGAAGAAACAATTCTACTTTCCGGAATGGGTTCGCCGATTTCTTCCATCAACTGCTTAAACATTTCCCTGTCTTCAGCTTTCTGAATGGCGGAAAGAGGGGTGCCCAGCAACTCTACTCCTTCTTCTTCCAAAACTCCTTGCTCGGCCAGTTCCTTGGCCAAATTCAGCCCTACCTGTCCCCCCAAGGTAGGCAGAAGACCATCGGGTTTCTCCCGGCGAATGATTTGAGCCACATACTCAGCCTTCAAGGGTTCCATGTAAACACGGTCTGCAATATCAGTATCGGTCATAATAGTAGCCGGGTTGCTGTTGACCAGCACCACCTCAAGCCCTTCCTCCTTGAGAGCCCGGCAGGCCTGGGTACCGGAGTAATCAAACTCTGCAGCCTGACCAATAATGATAGGTCCGGAACCGATTACCATGACTTTTTTCAGCTTCTTATTTCGTGGCATGCCCATCCACCTCCAATCCATTCTGTCTGCCTTCCGCCATCAACTGCATAAACTGTTCAAATAGATACTCTGAATCTGTCGGGCCCGGAGCTGCTTCCGGATGGTACTGGACGGAAAACACCGGCAGCTTCTTGTGTCTCAGACCTTCCACCGTTCCATCGTTGAGGTTGATATGGGATACTTCGACAATGTCTGGATCTAAAGTGTCAGGATCTATAGCAAAACCGTGATTCTGGGAGGTAATATAGACCCTGCCTGTACGGAGGTCCTTCACCGGGTGGTTTCCGCCACGGTGACCAAAAGGCAATTTATAAGTGTCAGCCCCCAATGCTCGCCCCAGCAACTGATGTCCCAGGCAGATGCCGAAGATAGGTTTTCGACCTAAAAGATTGCGAATAGTTTCTACCCCATACGGCACATCCTTGGGATCTCCGGGGCCATTGGAAAGCATGATACCGTCAGGATTATAGGCAAGAATTTCTTCCGCCGTAGTCTGAGCAGGAACTACTATAACCGTGCAGCCCAGCTTTTGTAACCAGCGAATAATGTTTTGCTTAACACCAAAATCCATTA
This sequence comes from Calderihabitans maritimus, assembly GCF_002207765.1. NCBI lineage: Bacteria > Bacillati > Bacillota > Clostridia > Neomoorellales > Calderihabitantaceae > Calderihabitans > Calderihabitans maritimus. The sequence goes on along the minus strand of NZ_BDGJ01000087.1, from coordinate 48,702 downwards.
GGACAACTCGATATGATTGACCCTGAATGATATAAGGTTTTTTGGAAGTCACCAAAGGTACCAACTGCTGTCCCGATAGACCGGGGGCATTACGAGCTTCTTCCACCAGAAAATCAGGATCCTGTTCACCTGTAGCTATTATTCCCCTCATGGTCCCGTAGCTACGCAGTCGTCGGGTTAGAGCCCTGGTATCAATCCCTTCTAATCCTATAATCCCGTATCTGGCCAAAAACTCTTCAAGCTTTTCTCTGCTCCTCCAGTTACTAGGAATAGTACAGGCTTCCCGCACTACAAAACCCCAGACCTGGGGTCGTTGGGATTCAAAGTCTTCATCGTTGATTCCGTAATTCCCCACCAGCGGATAGGTCAAAGTTACTATCTGGCCGCAGTAAGAGGGATCGGTAAGAATTTCCTGGTATCCGGTCATTCCGGTATTGAATACTACTTCTCCATGACGTTTGCCAGTCGCACCGAAGGCTTTACCTTCAAAAACTGTTCCGTCTTCTAAAGCCAAGTATCCTTTCATAATTCTCCCCCTCCTGCTATTACCTTCCCTTGTTCCATAACTACCGTTCCCTCTACAATAGTGACCACCGGCCAACCTTTGAGTTTCCACCCGTGGAAGGGAGAATTTCTGCCTTTGGAGTAGAAGCAGTTAACATCTACCCTCTTTTCCTTTTGAGGATCGATAATGGTTATGTCGGCAGGACTGCCCGTTTTCAAGCTTCCTCCCGGTAAACCTAAAATTCGTGCCGGAACCGAACTAAGCTTGGCAACTGCCTGCAACCAGTCCAGTTTGCCCGCCAGAATAAGCTTACTTACCACTAGCGGAACTGCCGTTTCCAGTCCCACCATACCGAAGGGAGCATAATCATATTCGCAATCTTTCTCTTCCCGGGTATGCGGAGCATGGTCGGTAGCTATCACATCTATAGTTCCATCCTGCAGTCCTTCAATAATTGCTTCCACATCGGCAGCCGTACGCAAGGGCGGGTTAACTTTAGTTGCAGTATCGTAACCCTGTACCGCCTCGTCGGTAAGAGTGAAATGGTGCGGAGTAGCTTCCGCCGTTACCCGGACACCGCGAGACTTGGCTTCTCGGATCAGCCTTACCGAACCGGCAGTGCTCACATGGGCAATATGCAGCCGGGCCCCCGTTAATTCGGCCAGGATAAGGTCCCGGGCAACCATTATTTCCTCTGCCGCTGCCGGTATCCCGTGTAATCCCAGGCAAGCTGAAACCCATCCTTCATTCATAACTCCCGCCCCTCTGAGGTTTAAATCCTCACAATGGGATATTACCGGCAGATTGAACATACGGGCATATTCCATAGCCCTCCGCATCAGACCGGCATTAGCAACCGGCCTGCCATCATCGGAAAGAGCTACTGCTCCTGCCTCTGCCAAATCGGCTATTTCCGTAAGCTCTTCTCCCAGAGAACCCCTGGTTATACTACCTATAGGGTAAACCTTGACCACACCCGTTTCTCGGGCCCGGATCTTAATGTATTCAACAGTAGACCTGTTGTCCGCTACCGGATTGGTATTGGGCATACAGGCTACGGCGGTAAACCCACCGGCAGCAGCAGCCCTGGTACCACTGGCAATAGTTTCCTTGGCCTCAAACCCCGGCTCTCGCAGGTGCACATGCATATCTATTAACCCGGGCGTTACGATACAACCGGAGGCATCCACTACCCGATCATCCTGTGCCTCTAGGTTCCGGCCTATCTCGGTAATCTTCCCCTTTACCACGCGAATATCCAACTGCTGGTCTATTTTTTGAACAGGGTCAATTACCCTGCCCCCCTTAATTAACAGCTTCACTGGTAGTTCCTCCTCCCATGAGCAGATAGAGCAAGGCCATGCGAACTGCCACTCCGTTGGTCACCTGCTCCTGAATGACCGATTGAGTTCCTTCAGCAACATCAGGGGTAATCTCAATACCTTGATTAACCGGTCCCGGGTGCATGACCAGGGCATCAGGTTTCGCCTTCTGCAGTCTCCTGGCATTTATACCGTAGAGGCGGGCATACTCACGCCAGGTGGGAAAGCGTCCTTCCTTCAGCCTTTCTCTCTGTATCCGCAGGGCCATTACTACATCAACGCCCTCCAGAGCCTCCTCCACCTGATAAAAGACCTTAACTCCCATTTTTTCCACTTCCGGAGGCATCAGGGTCACCGGCCCGGCCAACCGGACCTCAGCCCCCATTTTAGTAAGCCCCCATATATTGGAGCGAGCTACCCGGCTATGATAAATGTCGCCTACGATAGCAACCTTTAGACCCTTCAGCCGGCCCTTCTTTTCTCGAATGGTGAACATATCTAGAAGGGCCTGGGTAGGATGTTCGTGAAATCCGTCTCCGGCGTTAATGACGTGGCAATCAACTGTTTGGGCCAGCAGTTTGGGTGCCCCCGCGGCACTATGCCGGATAACGATAACATCCGCTCCCATAGCTTCAATAGTCCGTGCTGTATCCTTTAAAGATTCCCCTTTGACTACACTGCTGGTAGACACCGAAATATTAACCGAGTCGGCACTTAAATATTTGGCGGCCAGCTCGAAGGACATTCTGGTCCGGGTGCTGGGCTCATAAAATAAATTGACCACGGACCGTCCCCGCAAGGTAGGAACCTTCTTGATTTCTCGCCGCATAATGTCTTTCATGGGAACGGCAGTATCAAGTATGAGTTCAATTTCTTCGGCCGTCAGATCCCGTAGACCCAACAAATCTTTTCGTTGCCATCCAGCTATTTGCTTCCTTTCCAGATGCATCCCAAAATAAAACCTCCTTATCAACCTGTGAGGCCAATAAGGAGGCTATCCGCTCCACAAAAAAACCGCCCTGGATAACCGTCCTTATCAGTCTCACAGGACCGATTTAAAGGACTCTGCGGTTAATCATCGCGAAACTCTTCAATTATCACTTTATCCTGCCCATCAGTTTCTTTTAACAGTACTGAAACAATTTCTCTGCGGGAGGTAGGAACGTTTTTCCCTACATAATCGGCCCGAATGGGTAATTCCCGATGACCTCGATCCACCAGCACGGCCAGCTGTATTACCGCCGGCCTCCCCAAATCTATAATGGCATCAAGGGCTGCCCTCACTGTACGGCCCGTGTAGAGCACATCATCTACCAGTACTATCCTTTTGCCGGTAACTGGAAAAGGTACGTTAGTCTGATGAACCACCGGTTGATGGGCCGAGGTCGCCAAGTCATCCCGGTAAAGAGTTATATCTAGAATACCTATCGGCAACTGGACACCTTCTATTTTCTTTATGTTTTCTGCCAGTCGCTCCGCCAGAGGAACTCCCCGCCGTCTTATGCCAATCAAGGCTAGATTAGAAGTTCCCTTGTTTTTTTCCACAATCTCGTGAGCTATCCGAGTAATGGTTCGTCGCATTTTCTCCGCATCCATAATGCGGGCTTTTTCCACCAAAGGCATTTTCCTACCCCCAGAGCCACAAAAAAACCTGCTCGCGAGACAGCAAGCAGGTATATACTTCACCCTTCATACATCAGGCTGAAATATATCATCCTTGCCAGCCTCGCAGGACTAGCCTTAAAGGAATTTTTGCTATAGTTAGTATACTCTCCGGAAAGTGAAATGTCAAGGAATTACGTGCATCGATCCGTGTCAAGATTCAGTAGGTGCCCAAGAAAATTTTCTATACAAACGCCTTTTGAAGTGAAACTCCTCGAAGGTGCTGATGGCCGTTCTCCTCCGAAAACCCACTACCTCCCATGTGCTCCGGTCACGTTCATTCATCAGGCGGGTATCGATCTGTTCCAATGCCCAGGTGAAAATTTGGTTACAGACCTTCCGGGTGAGTTCCTGTATACCTTTTTCAAGTTCATAAAAGTGTAGCACGCACCAATTATTTTAACCACGCCGGTAAATACGCTTTCTCCGCCAAATTATCTTTTTCCTTTAGTTGCCCTCTTTCTTTTGCGCCAGAGGGTAGATGGATCTATTCCCAGAGCTTCAGCTGCTTCCCGTAAGGTACTGTATTTTTTTAGCGACAGTTGGATCAATTGTTCTTCCACCTCTTTAATCACCTCTTTGAGAGGTCCTACTTCCCTTACAACGGTATACTGCCCTTGGGCGAAACTACTTTTCTTTATCAAGAAACCGCCTTTTCGTATAGTTTCCGCCGTAATACTTTCTCCCGGTTTGGTCATAACAAAAAGTCTTTCCACCATATTTCTTAACTCACGGACATTACCAGGCCAATCATATTCTTCCAGGATCTTATACACATCCGGGCTACAGTATTTTTTAACACCGAACTTTCTTTGAAAATAATCCATGAAATAATCTATTAAAACCGGAATATCCTCTTTTCTCTCCCGGAGGGGCGGTACGTATACCGGTATAACATTTAGCCTGTAAAAAAGGTCGGCCCGAAATTTTTGGCGGGCAACCATTTCTCCCAAATCCCTGTTGGTAGCAGCGATAACCCGGACATCGACCTTTCGTGGTTTAGTGCCTCCTATGCGCATTACTTCTTTTTCCTGTAAAACCCGCAGCAATTTGCCTTGAAGGCTAAAAGGAAGGTCTCCGATTTCATCCAAGAAAACGCTGCCTTGATTAGCCGCCTCAAAGATACCTTCTTTTCCTTGGCGTAACGCTCCGGTAAAAGAACCGGGTTCATAACCAAAAAATTCTGCTTCCAACAGATTTTCCGGAATAGCCGCGCAGTTGATTTTTATAAACGGTCCATGCCGGCGACTACTGCTGGAGTGAATGACATTTCCTATCATCTCTTTTCCTACACCCGTTTCTCCTGTAATGAGAACCGTAGAATCGAAAGCCGCAACTCGTTCTATTAAATCCAGCAAATTTCGCATTGTGGAAGACTTGCCAATAAGCCCCTTTAGCGAGAGAATACTAGTGTCTATTGATTCCGGGAAGTCTCGCTCTTGTTGCGACATAAGAGAAAACCCCTTCCGCCCATCTCCGGCGCTATTATCTAGAGGCCAACATTTCCATAAAAGCGTCAATTCGATTTTTAACCAAACCGTCCACATAATCTCTCGGATCTGTCTGATCTGCCTCGAGAATTAAGCTGGGAATACCCATTTCTCGCTGCAAAAGGTTCGATAAATAAGTATTGGATCCGGTATAGACTTTACAGCTTCTGTTGACTAGAAATACGGCACCATCAATACTGTAATCTTTAGCTACCTGCAGTAACACTTCCCCTTTTTCACGAAAAGAAATGTTTAGCCAGTTAGAAATGGTACTTCGAGCCAAACTTTCCCATGGGTTTCCCGGATCCATTCTGGATTCCCAACCAAAAGTGGTGGTGTATGTTTCTGCCACCGCTAGCGCCTGGAACTGGTGAAAATAGTTGTAAAGCCCTTTGGTATACCAAGGAGGAATATTGTCCACCAGCAAGCGAAATTTCTCATGAGCCAGAACGCCCGTTTTTGTTTCCACCCGTTCTCTTACTTCCTGTAGCATTTTTTCGTAAAAATCGACCGATTCCCGGGTGCCTCTTAGCACAATAATGGGAAAGATGGTGGTCATCATATCCTCTGCTCCGACCGGGCAAGGTTTGGCCTTTCGCAACCGGTAAACTTCCTGTATTAACTGCGAAGCTTTATCTCCCAGCCATATGGCCTCTGCCAATCGGTCCATATTCAATCTTTCCCCTGTATGCTTCTCAATAAAACTGACCAATTCCTTCAATTGCTCCACCACAAAGTCAAGGTAATGCGGTTCAATGTGATTCCTGCGCATATCCCAGGGTATGGTAGGAGCTTCCAGAATGAAGGTGGGTACATCCAAATGTCTTTCCATAATTCGCCACCACTTGGGACGAGTGTGGCAGGAGTTCACCGTCAAAATTAGTAGATCAGGATCCGGCATTCCCCCGCCTGGTGGGGGTGGCAACTCGTCCTTTCCTACCATATAACCGAAAGTATTGCGAAAATAGGAACAAGTTTCTCGCGAATAGCCGTGAGCTTCCGCAATGGCACAAGCGTTTCCCGCAACTTGTTTGGCCCCACACGCTGCACTAAAATTCTCCGGGAAAACGGGTACCAGATTCATAGCCCAGAACAACTCCCGGGGATCTCCTACACCCGCCCAGCAGATAAGTTTTCCCTGTTCTTTTGCTTGCCAGGCTTCTTGATAGAATTGTTTTACTAACGGGTAGATAGCTTTGGTTACCGTTAGCGAAGGTATCGCTCGGTCGGTGCCTTTCTTCATAATGACCCTCCCCTGATAGTCTCGAAAAAGGCCTGCAGGCGCGTCCGGAGTTGCTGGGAATTGGCAGAACGGTCTACCTCCACTGTCATAACTGGTATTCCGGCTTCTCGGAGGCGGTTCAAAAGATAAGGGAGATCAAACTGATGGGGATCACAAAATTTTTGTAAACTAAAAATAACTGCCTCTGCATGATGTTGTTCAACCTTGGACAAAATATCTTGCAAACGTTTTTCATCTTCTCCTTTGGTGTGCATTACAGGACATGATAGATTTTGTAAATAGTAATCACTCAGGCAAAAGAGGGGATCGTCTGTTAACTCTATCTGCTCTCCGAAAAATCTACTGCCGGAGCAAAGGTCGTCGGAAACCACGGTACCCCCTGTCTCCTCTATTAACTGGTAGAGGGAAAGATCCTGCAGTACGCTGCCCGAAAGATGTATCCGCACTCTCTCCTGATCTCCGGAGGCGTCTTGTTTAGCCAGCAGGGGTGGTATTTGCTTCAGCATTTTTAAATTTTCTTCCGGCGGAATCACCTGGCCAATCAGGGCTATTTGCGCCGCTGTGGACCCGCTTAACTTTGGCTGAGGAAACTTTCCTCGCAATACCTCAATTTTTTTCACCATTTCCCGTATCTGGTTATAGAGTTCCACCGATCGCTTAATCTGGTCAGGAGTTATAGGGGTTCCAGTTATCGTCTCCAGACGATTTTTCAGTTTGATAACTTCCTTCCGGAAAAATATCCGGGCTGATCTTACCCCGGCATCATGAGGTCGGTTCAAGAAATGATAATGGGGCAATGCTACACTGGTTTCCAGAGCGTTAACTATATGTACTATCGTATCACACATGTTAACTCCTATTATTCCATCAAGACTGCTCAATTCTTTATTTAAACCTAATTCCAGCACGCTACGAGCATAATGACAGAATACTGGAGGAAAATGTTGGTGAGTTTCTTTCAGTTCTTGAAACGTGCCTAACAAGCGTATTGGTAATATGCCCGCTGCATGCAGGAGTTCCTTCGGTACTTTGCAAAAATAACCGAAAACTTTTTTGCCTTGCGATTGCCACTTATTTATAAAAGGATTTTGTACCGGAAGCAGTAGTTCCAAACTATAATTAGAAAGTACCGTATCTATCACCATGATTTCCGTCACCACCTAATTACCGGGGAAATTAGGCTTGCGTTTTTCCATAAAGGCCCGGATCCCTTCTTTAGCATCTTCGGTAGAAAATAGAAGTTCAAAACATCTTCCTTCAAGTTCTAAAGCCAAGGGAAGAGGTAATTCCATCCCTTGATTGACCGCCTTCTTAAGCAGTTGTAATGCGAACGCTGGCTTCTGGGCTAGTCTGTTCGCCATATACTTAGCCTCCTCCATTAGCCGATCAGGAGCAACCACTTTATTCACTAACCCTATACGGTAGGCTTCCTGGGCATCAAACGTATCGCCGGTAAATAAAAGTTCCTTCGCCTTGGTCATCCCCACCAGACGTGGTAAACGTTGCGTGCCCCCTCCTCCAGGAATCAAGCCCAGGTTGATTTCCGGTAAACCAAAAGTAGCTGTTTCGGAAGCGATACGCAAATCACATGCCAAAGCCAGTTCAAATACTCCCCCTAATGCCAACCCGCTGATGGCAGCTATAGTTGGTCCCGGAAATTCTGCTAATTGGTGGTATATAGGAAGAGCCTGTCGACTAAAGAAGTAGTGAGCCTTTAAAGAAGTAGGAGCTTCCTCGGAAATCATCTTCAAGTCGGCTCCGGCTCCAAAAACTTTCTCGCTACCCGACAAAATCAGTACTTTGAGGTCGTTATCTTGAGTACATTCCTTTAGGGCGTCCGACATTTCCTGAAAGACTTTAAGATTGAGCGAGTTCAATTTCTTCGGCCGGTTAAGGGAAATAATGCCCACCGCACCTTCTTTTTCGACTATAATACTTTCATACATGGCCTCAACTCCTTTCTCATACTTTAACAATTGCCGCTTCTCCCTGCGCCAGACCACCACATATAGCAGCTACTCCGTATCCCCCGCCCCTGCGAGCCAGTTCATAGACAAGGGTCATTAAGATACGTGCTCCCGAGGCCGTATTTGCGTGACCAATTGCTATAGCACCGCCGTTAACATTAATTCTTTCCTGCAATTTCACCATTCTGTTCTTATCTTCCCCGGCCAATATTTTACTGCTTACCAAAGTGACAGCGGCAAAGGCTTCGTTAATTTCAATTAAATTCATATCGGATAGAGATAAGCCTGCTTGTTTTAAGACCTTGTTCACGGCAGCAGCAGGAGCCTCCGCTATAAGGCGAGGCGGCAAGGCCACGTTGGCCATACTGACAATGGTAGCTAGAGGTTTTAGACCCAACTTTTCTGCTTTTTCCCTGCTCATGATCAGTATTGCTGCGGCACCGTCGTTGAGCCCGGGAGCGTTGCCGGCGGTGACCGTAGGACTGCCATATATGGTCGGGAGTTGCGCCAGCTTTTCCAGAGTGATGTCCGGGCGGTATTGTTCATCCCGTCTCAGCACGTCGCCACGTTCACCGGAATCAGGTAACTTCACCGGCATAATTTCATCTGCGAAACCATGACGAGAAAACGCTTCCCCGTAGCGCTGGTGACTGCGTAAAGCCCATTCATCTTGTTCTTGACGACCTATACCATGTTCCAGAGCAACTTCTCCCGCATCCACAGCTACCGGATTGTAATCTTTATATCCTAATTCATATAAAGGATCCTCTAAGACTACCGATCCCAAACGATGTCCGCGAAAACGAAGACCCCTCAAGATTAAGGGTTCCTGACTGAAAGTAGTCACACCTCCGCCTATTGATACATCGATGTCACCATATCTTATAGCCCGGTATCCCAGTTGTACTGCCGACATACCGGAAACACAGGCTTTATCAAGAGTACATGAAATTGTTTCCGGAGGCAGCCCCGCCTTCAATAGGGCCTGCCGGGCTATTACCGGAGTGTAAACATCTTTACACGCCGCCGTATCCCCAGCTCCCCAGTATATTTCCTCCACTAATTCTCCGGGTAAATTAACTCTATCTAACACTTCCTTTATGACAAGGGCACTTAAGTCATAACAATCAAAATTTTTCAGACTCCCGCCGTACCGTCCAAATGGGGTACGTACTGCACTTACGATAACCACTTCTCTTACTCCCATTAGCTAACTCCCCTTCTTTAGGCGGCTGAACGCCTAATTTCTTTCCACCAATTCCTCTTTCAGCCTGAGATAGATTCTCTCCACCGATGGAGGACACCCTCTAATTTTTATCGCATTGGGATGGTCAGCATTAGTCTCACATGCACACTTTCCTAAACAGAAGACCTTTTTGGCTTGGGGGCTGGCTACCGGTTCCCTGCCGGCACAAATTTCTACACCATCGAAGGTAGCCCCAGCATTTTCCCGGAAAAATCTATTTAAGGCTACAAAAATCCCCATGCCACAGCCGGAGCAATTGGAATTTCCAGGTGTTTCCATATGAACGCCGCTAATTTTGTAAAGATCTAAGAGCTCTTGTGGCCATTTACTTTGCCATTCTAACGGCTTGCGCAACTCCTCGATTCTCTCGCCTTTTACCTGAACACTCGCCAGATCAAGAGTCCGGCCCGTTAAACCAGCATAGACTTGAAGATGCTCTACATCATTAGGATTGATGCCCAGCAGGCTGGCTCCAACCGCGTCTAGGGCAAGAAGATCTTTTCCGGCCACCAGTACGTTCATGGAATGGACATCATTTCCAACCGGACCTTTTTGTAAGGCATAAGTCCCGTCAATTACCGTGAAGTCCACTCTCACTTTAGTGGGCAGCCAGCCAATAAATTTCTCCAACCCGTGGCGGTGAAAATCTTTTTTGGATTTGGGACTGAGCACACCCTTGAGATTTTTAATTCCCAGGGAGATTTTAGTTAACTGATGCGTTTTTAGTACCGGTAAATTTATCACGTAATCGGCTTCCAAGATTGGTCGCGCAATTTCAATTTTAACTCCTTCATATGTGTAAGTAACAAAGGGTCCATCGTTTAAGTCAACCAAGGGTATTTGCATACGTTCTGCCAGATCTGCTATTCCCGACCACTTGTAAGCTCTCGGTGTATTGAGAGATAAATCTTCCTGGACCGCCCCACCTTCAGCTATGATCACTTCCTTACTCCCCAAGTCTCTGACTAGATTTATCATTTGCTCCACCACTCTTGTGGTTGTAACCAGTCCATGGGGAGGTTGAGACCTGCGACCGCCGATTACTACATTGGGTTTTAAAAGAACTTTACATCCAGTTAAGTTCCGCAACCCTCCACATAAATCCACTAAACGTCTTAGAGTTGCCTCCTGTCCATCGTACCGAACCAGACCTACCGTCACTGTTTCTTTCCCCCTTGGTCATAACGGTAAAAACCTTGACCGGTTTTCTTACCCAGTTGTCCCGCTCTTACCATTTGACGCAGGAGTGGCGCCGGACGATATTTTTCCCCCATTTCCCTTTGCATGGCCTCCATAACATTCAGTAATATATCCGCTCCGGCCAGATCAATCAATTCTAAGGGCCCCATAGGAAAATTAGTACAAACTTTCATCGCCTTATCGATTTCTTCTGGACTATTGCCATCCATCACGCAATGCACCGCTTCATTCAACATTACGTCCAGGATACGGCTGACTATAAATCCTGGATAGTCAACAGCCACCACTGGAGTTTTTCCCAAGCTTTCCACAAATTTCTTCCCTATGGATAAGGTTTCCTCAGAAGTAAGGCGCCCGCCGATAACTTCTACGCCCTGCATTAAAGGGACCGGATTCATAAAATGTAGCCCTAAAACCCGCGAAGGTCTTTGAGTGACAGAAGCAATGGCAGTAATGGAGAGCGAAGAAGTATTACTAGCCAAAATCGTACTGGCTGAAGTATAATCATCCAATTGTTGGAAGATATTTTGTTTAAGTTTTAGATCTTCTGGAACTGCTTCTATTATCAGTTCCATTTCCCCACAAGAAGTTCTATCTAGACCCGTACTGGTATGAATACGTCCCAGTATTTTCTCTTTATCAGAACGAGAGATCTTTCCTTTTTCCACTTTTCGTTCCAAGAATGCTTCTATCCGTTCTAGGCTCTTGGATAATACCTCTTCTGAAATGTCAGAAAGAAGCACCTGGTATCCTGCTTCCGCTACTACCTGAGCAATTCCCGTGCCCATAGTACCGGCTCCTACTATCATGACCCTATTTATTTCCATCAGCTGACCCTCCAAAAAAAAAAAAATTAATCGCAGACCCCACCCAGGAAGGCGGGGTGTCAAGTTAAATTTAGTTATATATCTGTTATATATCTCTAGAAGTTTGCGGAATGTCAGTGCCGAAGAACTGCTTATGAGCATTATTGATGGTCTCCCAACCGTGGGTTTCACCATACCAACGGTCTTTAGGGATATGCCAGAACATGCATGCCCAGTCAGGACGGTAAAACATCTTGACCCAAACATCAGGACTGACATTGACGTTTACCAACGCAGTCTTGCCGGAATTAAAGGCACGTTCCAAAGCCGGCCAAAGCTCGTCTATCTTTTCTACGTATTCACCGTGGCAACCCACTTCTTCGAACATCCGGTCGTACCTGTAGCGGATACCCTTATCATTGTTTCTCCCATGTTTGTTTTGTGGTCCTAAAGTCTTCCAATCGGGACCGTAGGCAAACTTTCTTTCACCGGCAATCCAAACCCCATTATTATATAGAACGTAAACGATGGGTAAATCATAACGAGCAGCCGTTTCGATATCAAATCCTGCTATACCGATTCCGCCATCCCCGATATACGAAAGAACCGGTTTACCAGGTCGGGCAACCTGGGCGCCAATGGCCATGGGAATTCCGTGACCTACCCCGGCCCATTCCCCGGCATCCAAAATACGGCCCGAAAATCGAGAGGTAATCTTGTCCGTTATATAGTTGGTACCTGTATAAGAATCAAATACCACCGTGGCTTCCGGGATGACCTCGTTTAAGTACCTGGCCAACTCAGCGCCTATGGCCTGCGGGTGAATGGGAACTTCATTCCAAACTGCCTCTACCTCTCGTCGCTGCCGTTCTCTCCACTCCCTCCTGCCTTCTTTAATCTTGCCCAACCAAGCTTCTCTCTTCTTAATGGCCGTACCCCGGTCTTTTACACAATCTATCATCTGTCGCAGGACAACTTTGGGATGACCGATGATTTCCAGGGTGGTCTTCCGCTCTAAGCAAATTTCACTGCTGGCTTCATTAATTTGAATAAATTTGGCCGTATCGTTCCAGGCTCCGTATCCTTCCAGATAGCCCATTCTCAATCCTATGACCAAGATTACGTCTGCATTGCGGAGGAAACGTCCACGATACCCCCCTTCAATGTGTAAGTCATGATCTTCCGGCACCGCTCCCCGGGCAATACGACGGGTGTGTACCGGAATCTGGGTCAGTTCCACAAACTCCAACAGTTCATCCGCTGCGTCTCCCCAATGTATTCCTTCTCCGGCAACAATTACTGGTTTTTCCGCATTGAGCAACAGATCCACTGCTTCTTCTATCAGTTCTGGGTCCCCCGCCACTCTGGGTGCACGTCCTTCCCGCCAATCGGGGGTGTAACCAGCCTGCTGGTTAAACTCTACCGGTGTCCAGTTGAGAACATCCAAGGGTATCTCAACAGCTACTGGGCCCTGGGGGTATTCGGCAGCAATCCGAAAAGCCTTCTTGACATAAAAACCGATCATGTTAGGATTAACTACTCGAAAGCTGGCTTTGGTGATGGAACGGAACATCTCTGCTCCGTACCCTTCTTGCAGCGTCCACCGGTCATCTCCCAGTATAGGATGCTGACCCAAAAGACATACTACAGGGCTACGGCAGGTATAAGCTTGGGCTACAGCTGATGCCATATTGGCCATACCAGGCCCGGAGGTTCCTCCGGCTACCGCCGGTTTACGGGTTATACGAGCATAGGCATCGGCCGCGTACACTCCTCCCTGCTCGTGTCTCATATGATAATACTTACCGCCTTCCATACAAAACCAGTCATCAAAAGGCATGGTATGTCCACCATGAACGCCAAACATCACATCTACGCCTTCTTCTTTGCGTAGAATTCTCGCAATAACCTGTGATGGCCATACTTGAGGCATACTTTCCCTCCTTAAGCCAGATTTGATTTGTCTCCCTCGAACCGCATTCCCCCGCCAACATTATCGAAATTTTGTGACTTTTATCTTCCCGAGCCACCCCCTGTTCTGTTTTTGGTAACCTCTTTGATTAAAACGCTCTCTCTACTTTTTCTTATTTCAAGCAATTAGGATGCCAGTATTAGTATGGAAACATGCCCGGCATGATTTCGGAAAGCTAAATATGATAAGGCTTCATACCTTTGCAATTTTGCAATTCACAGAAGTAACCAAGCCATATTATTACTATCATTGCAATAATGCAATGAAAATAGTCCTCAAAATATACGAGTATGGTTACTTAGGGCCAAACCAAACACACTACCTCCTTCCTCCGTTTTGCATTTTTGCAATGTGTTTATGTTGTAGTTGCAATAGATTCCCAGCCATAGCACAAAAAAAGAGGGAAATCTTGTCGTGAATATCCCTCTACGCTCAACCATCTAGCCACTTGGTCTGGTGGGAGTCACCATTGAGGCTTGAAACAAAGCAAAAAAGTTGTGTTTATCTCGTGATAATGTCATCTTGTAAATATCTTTCCTTTTTTACCCTAACGCCGCAGTGCCTCCACCGGCGGTACCGAAGAAGCAGAAACAGCCGGATAGACACCGAATAATAGCCCGGAAGCTAGAGCTACTCCAATGGCAATTTCAATGGCCTGAAGACTCACTGCTGTTTCAAAACCGTACTGGGAAAAGATTTTAATACCCCAGATGCCGGCCGCGACCCCGGCAATAGCCCCAATCCCGCTCAAATAGAGGGCCTCAAGCAAAAACTGTACCAGGAGGTCGCTTTGTTTGGCCCCGAGGGCCCGCCGCACACCAATTTCTCCGGTACGTTCCGTTACCGCTACCAACATAATATTCATAATACCCAAACCACCAACCAGCAAAGAAACTGCAGCAATTCCCCCTAGCAGAAGAGTCATTACCCTGTTGGCCTTATCTGCTTCCTTTATCAATTGATTCAAGTTGGTGATGGTAATTAAATTCTTCCCTCCAGCCAGTACCGGAGGCGGTGTTGGTTCCGGCTCCGGTGGACCACCTGGCCGGGGAGGTAGCGGTTTGCCCGGCAGTCCTTCAGGAAGACCTTCCTTCCCGTTCACCGGTACTGGTGTTGGGGCACTCTGATCTAGTCCTAACTTGCGCCGAAAAATTCGCCCCAGTTGTACCACCGCCAGTTCCGCTTCCCTGGCCGAACCTGCCTTTCCCCAAATTTCTTCCACCGTCTTCTTCTCAGCGAACCTTTGTGCCGTTGTATAGGGAATAAGAACCTTATTGTCAATTTCCTCCGCATTTCCGGCACCTTTGGGCGCTAGCACTCCTATGATGCGGAAAGTAATTCCATTTAGAGTAAAAGTGTGGCCGACGGGATTACGCCCTCCCATCAGGCCCGTGCCAAAATTATATCCCAGGACAGCCACGGGTGAACGCTGCTCCACATGCCACTTGGTGAAGAAATGTCCGGCGATCAACGGGTGATCGCGCACCTCAGGAAACTGTTCGTTCACCCGGAGGATATCAACCATTCCCCTGGCTCGTCTCCATCGCATCAGTGATTGGGTATGAACCACTGGGGTAGCTTTCTCCAAACCCTCAACCCTTTCTACCAGTTCCGGTACCTCATCAGGTTCGAACTCCACGGACGGGTCTTCCGCTCTAATCACTATTACGTTGGCCCCCAAACTTTTAAACTGGTGCACCACAGCCTTCCGCGCTCCTTCACCGATACCCATGAGGCTGACTACGGAAGCAACTCCTATAGCCACACCTAGAATGGTCAGGGCGGATCGAAGCGGGTTGGCTAAAACCCCATGCCAGGCCATTTGGGCGCTAAACCAGAACCGAACCCAGAGGTAACGAAGCCATCGAGACAGATGCATCATCCCGGCCTCCCTTATCTGGAACCCGGCGAGGCAGTCTGGCCGCCACCGGTGCGGTTATTCCGTGACCCATTCTGCTCCTGATTATTTTCCGAGCTAGAGGGTAAGAAAGTATCATTGGACTGAATTCGCTGGCTGGGAAGAAGATCTGCGGTGCTACCGGTTATCACCAGTTGTCCCTCTTCCAGCCCGCTCTTAACCTCGGCCACCCGGTCATTCATCAGACCGAGCTGAACAGGAACTACCTTTACCATGCCGTCAGGTTGGAGTATTTCCACTTTAGCCTGACCGTCTTCCTCAAAAATAGCTTCCAGCGGAACCAACAGCACATCCTCCGCGCTTCCGGCATTGATGTAGGCTTTGGCCTGCATACCGGGTCTCAATTCCGGAGTGCCCTTAACTTTTATATTCACTCCAAACCGCGTTATTCCATTCTCATCCCTTCCCATAGTATCGACTCGCTCAACGACCCCTTCAAAGGATTTGCCGGGAAGCGCGTCGACAGTCACCTGTACCGGCGCCCCCTGCTGGACTAAAAGCACGTCCACATCATCTACCTGCCCCCATAAACGCATATCAGAAGTATTATAGATATGGCCAATCCATTCCCCTGGCTGTACCGTCTGCCCGGCTTGTTTTTCCAGGCGCGCCACGATTCCGTCCATAGGAGCACGGATCTCCAGTTGACTAAGCTGAGCCCGTAACTGCTGCAATTCCATTTCCTGCTCGCGAATTTGGTTTAGCTTATCCTCAATGTCTTTCTGAAGGTCTTTTCCAGCGAGAGAAACCAGCGGATCTCCAGCTTTAACCATTTCCATTTCCCGTACATAAACCCGGGTAGCGAGAGCATCGGCCCGGCTTATCACCCTTTCTTCCTTCACGAAGGCTTCTACCTGGGACTTGTAGCGCAACCACTTGATTCCGAAAGTACCGGAGCTATTTGAACCGGAATCCACAGCCAGCCCAACGTCAGCAACCATACCTGGCCGGATCAGTCCGGGATTCTCACCTTCTACAGTTATCTGATAGACATAACCGTATACTCCTTGACCGGTACCAGTTCCATAAAATCCGGAAAAAGCAAGCTTCGAGAGATCTTCCGGTATCGGGTTCGGATTGACATCGGTTACTTGAGCTTTTGTAAACCCGTTGAACTCAGAAAAACGCAAAAAGGCTTGCTGTCCCGTTCTAACCTGTTTAAACTCGGTAGGAGCTAGCTTCACAACCATCCGGAAGCGGGAATCGTCTACCACACGGGCTACTATCTGCCCCTGTTTTACTTCGTCCCCTTCCTGCACTTCCAAGCCTACTACCCGGCCGTCAATAGGAGCACGTAAAGTGATACCATATGCCGGATCAACCTGGTGGAGCTTTTCTACGGAAACGTCCATTAATTCCGCCAATAACTCACGGTTTGTTTGTAGCTGCTCCTCCAAACTTTTAATTTTGGTTTCCAGTTCCGCCGCACTCAGTCTAATTATCACCTGGCCCTGTTTCACCGGCGTCCCTTCTTCCACTAGTACTTCCGCGATCATATAACTATTAACACCGGGTTTCATAGGTCCGTAACCGCCAGGTACTTGAATGCTACCTCCACGGGAAGGATTAAGAGTCCCCGTTATCTCCACACCCACAGAAATATCCCCACGGGTTACGGGTTGAGTAGAGTATACTGGTCCCTGTGTCTCTTGTTCTGGTGGTGGAACTAATTGCCGGTAAGCATAGGTGCCTCCCCCGAAAACAATGATCAAAATTAAAATAATCATGGAAACTCGCTGGATCACTTCTCTTGCACCTCCGTCAATAAACCAGTAGTTGAAACTGCTGCTTCTCCAAATGCCACCTGAGGATCCTCCAGGATTTCTTCCCGCTCCACTTGCCCGTCTAGCAGATACACTATCCGGCGGCCGTAGCAAGCAATATCTTTTTCATGGGTAACTTGAACAATGGTTATTCCTCGTTCGCGATTAAGCTGTTGGAAAATAGCCATGATGTTGCGCCCGGAACGGGAATCTAATGCACCGGTAGGCTCGTCGGCCAGGATTACCTTTGGATCTCCGACTAACGCCCGGGCAATAGCCACCCGCTGTTGCTCTCCTCCCGAAAGTTGGGAAGGACGGTGGTGCCTTCGCTCTGCCAGGCCCACTGCTTCCAAAGCCTGTACTGCCCTGAAGCGGCGCTCTCGAGCGCCCATTCCACGATAAATTAATGGCAGTTCCACATTAGCTTGGGCATCCAGGTCAGGAATCAGGTGAAAACTCTGAAATACAAATCCAATGAAACGATTGCGAATATCTGCCAGCCGGCTGTCACTAAGGTTTTCTATGCGTTGGCCGGCTAACTCATAGGTGCCGGAAGTTGGCCGGTCAAGACACCCGATAATATTTAGCAAGGTGGATTTACCGGAACCGGAGGGACCCATGATGGACACAAATTCACCCTCCTCAACCGTTAAACTAATACCCTTCAGAGCGTTCACCCGAATCTGCCCTGATTTATATTGACGGGTGATTTCCTGTAATTTAAGTAATGGCAACAAAAGTACCGGCCTCCTTATGAAAACAATTCAGGTGTTTCTTTCTTTGACAAGGACTTTTTTCAATATTATCACGACGTTATAAGTCGTATTATGGTTAATATTGGCTATAAAGGTTAATAATTCCTGCCTTTTAAATGTTTTTCTTTTAAATAGACGAAAGGAACCAGTATTTGGTTCCCTCGAAATCTGACACAACCGTTTTTGTGGTAATCCGGCCTTTTTATTATCTACTCTTGAGTTTCGCCTTGGTTCTTGCCACCCGGTTGTCTTCATGGAGATGT
Source organism: Calderihabitans maritimus (assembly GCF_002207765.1). Classification (NCBI taxonomy): domain Bacteria; kingdom Bacillati; phylum Bacillota; class Clostridia; order Neomoorellales; family Calderihabitantaceae; genus Calderihabitans; species Calderihabitans maritimus. The sequence continues at coordinate 30,590 of NZ_BDGJ01000087.1, read as the reverse complement.
TTGATTCTTGCCGCAACCGGTTTAAAATCCGGATGGTCCTCCAAGGCTTCCTTTAGAAACACGTTAAAATCCTCAAATACTTGCTTCAAATATTCCCGGTTCAGCGAATAATAATTCCAGTATGCTTCTTTTCTTTCCGTAACCAGCCCGGCTTCCTTTAGTACTCTTAGATGTTGAGAAATTCTCGGCTGACGCATGTCCAACAGAGCTGCCAGCTCGCAGACACAGAATGACTTGACAGCCAATAATTTAATAATCTTTAACCTAGTCATCTCTCCTAAAGCCTTAAATACCTTTTGATACCGTTCCATAAAACCCTCCGCATACATTTTTGTTAATATATTAACACTCAGGTCAAAGACCGACAACTTCTACCTTTTCCCTGGAAAAATTCTTGCCAAGTTTCGCCTCGTGTAGTATATTATTATCGTAAAATATATAAGTATTTGCGAATATACTAAAGAAAGGATGTGAGCGCATTGTTGTCTCACCTTGTTAGGCTACTGGTAGAAAACGTTTTTCGTATCAGTATTAACTCCCGTCTGGGCGAAAGTCTGCACTTTTTTATCTATGATTCTCTGAAGATACTTCTTCTTCTCAGCTTCATGATTTTTGCCATCTCGTATATTCGCAGTTTCTTTCCCCCGGAAAAAACCAGGCAGGTCTTGAGCAAGTTCGGCGGCTTCACCGCCCATCTAATGGCGTCCTTGTTAGGCATAGTAACTCCCTTCTGTTCCTGTTCTTCCGTACCTCTGTTCATCGGCTTTGTAGAAGCAGGAATACCTCTGGGAGTGACTTTTTCTTTCTTAATTACCTCGCCCATTGTCAATGAAGTGGCCTTGGTTATGCTCGTTGGGCTTTTCGGCCTTAAAATTGCATTAGTCTATGTAATTACCGGTGTGCTCATCGGAACCTTCGGCGGGATAATAATTGGCAAATTGGGACTGGAAAAATATGTAGAAGAGTACGTTTACCAGATTACCACGGGGCAAAGAGAAGAAGAAAAGATGACCTGGAAAGACCGGGTCCAGTTTGCCAAAGCCAATGTGAAAGATATTGTTAAAAGAGTCTGGCTTTTTATTCTAATCGGGATCGCTGTAGGCGCGATAATTCATGGTTATGTACCGGAGAATTTCTTGACTGAATACGCGGGAAGGGGTAACCCTTTGGCAGTATTTGTGGCCGTTGCCCTCGGTATCCCCTTGTATTCCAACGCAATCGGCACCATTCCAGTAGTAGAAGCATTGATCGGTAAAGGTGTGGCCATAGGCACTGCCCTGGCCTTTATGATGGCCGTTACTGCCCTCTCTTTACCGGAAATGATTATTCTGAGAAAAGTAATTAAGCCTCGTTTAATAGGTATATTTGTATCTATCACCGGAGTGAGTATTGTCATGGTGGGGTATTTGTTTAACTTTATTCTGTAAGGAGGCCAAAAGTGAGGAGGTGGGATAATGAAAATCAGGGTGTTAGGGGCAGGATGTAAAAACTGTGCCCAACTGGAGCAAAATGTATTCAATGCCGCTGCAGAACTGGGTATAGACGCAGACATACAAAAAATTGAAGACGTAGCCGAAATCATGAAATATGGCGTTATGTCTACACCGGCTCTTGTAATTAACGGTAAAGTTGTAGCCGCCGGCCGAGTCCTGAACACGGAAGAAATCAAACGCCTCTTAACAAAGCAATAAGTGGGCTTCCCTCTCGAAAAAGGTCTAGAAGAAGAGCAATTAACAACCGCGTCCCCACTCTATAGCAGGGACGCGGTTACGCTTTTCAAAATTTTTAGCTGAACAGTTCTTTGGTGATAATTTCATTTGCCTGTTGCATAACCCTGGCCTGGGCGGAACTAAGTTAAAAAATGTTCGTTATAAGCGGCTACAAGTCCGAAGCAACCACTCAACATCATGTCTCCATAGGGCACGGCAAAGTAAACCGGGAGTCCTTCAGCTAAATACCGGTTAGGACCTGTAACCACCCAAAATTCAAAACCCTCCTCCCCATTGTATTCTGAGCTGATATACGAACCGTGGCCACCGTCGCTGAAAACTTCTTCATGCGATAAAACCCCCCGGCGAAATCTGTCCAAGTAATCCCCCAACTTTTCCTTATTCATAAGACCGGTGTGGTGCTCAAAAAGTCCCATTACTCTCCTTTCCTTTATCAAAACGGCCACCGTATGCTGGTTTCCAATATTTACTACGATTATTCCTTCCGCAAGCCGTTTGGATACCTGAGGGTCACATAGAGCCCCCCAGATGGCAGCGCTGCCCGTATCCATTACCATGGCGCCCGGTGCATCCTGCTGCACCGCCCGCATGCGAGTTAAATAAGAAGGAATTTGCTGGTAGGCCAGATCCTCTAAACGTCCGCCATCCTCGATAAAGCGGCGCCAGTGACGGAAGCGGAACAGCCGATTGCTTTCTCCTATACTTTCTCCGTGATCCTGAACTGCAACCGCGTATTTTCGGGGAAGTTTTACTCCGTATAAACCCAGGGCCTCCTGCAGCGTATCAAGATCAACATCCCCCATGCGGATGGGTTTGGTACCCGGCGGCTGTTCTTCCACAATTTCTACTCCTAGAGCCTGTACTATTTCCAAATCATCTTTTATGGTTTTAGCCGCTAAGGGAGTTGCGTATACCTGCAGTCCTTCTGCCAGGTGACGGCGTATAGCACGAGTGCACGGGCCGCCCCCCATCAAGTTTCCATATAAGAAAACAGGCTCCCGATTCCTGGTTGCCTCTTCGATTTGTTGAGACACCAGGACGGTAGGAGAAGGCAGTACCAGTTTAACGCAATTTTCTATTCTTTTTTCCGGATCGTATAGAAGTATATCCTGAGTACCGCCACCGATATCTATCGCTAAAATCTTCTCTCCCCTCAACTGGGATCCACTCCTTTCAGAACCTTTTTTGTTGCGTTTTCTCTCTTTTTCCCGGTTATGCCCACTGTTCAACAAGCTTACTCCAATTATTCTCCTTTCCTGCCCCCACCCTATTCAACCCCCTTCCGTCAGTCATCGTCCCGGCCATTTTTCTTCTCCCATAGGCTGTGGGCCCACTGAAGAGCATCGTCCCTGGTTCGTACCAAGCCTTCAACCTGAGCAGCTTTAATTTCTTTCAATAACCATCCTATGGCAGGGCCCGGTTCCAACCCTATTTCGGTGGCAAGATCTTTTCCGTTGACCAGAACCGGTGGTTCTACATACCGGTCAAACTCGTGAAAATACTTGTGCAAAAAATTGAAAATGAACCGGCGATAGGAGGCAATTTCCTCCACCACGCCCGCCGCCTCCCTCGTAGCCGTTACGTCAGCCAGCGAAAGCAAGAGTACCCCGGGACTTTCCTCACCGGCCGACCGGAAGAAACGGTGTATTGCCCGGGCTGTTATTTCCGGCTCACAGTATAGACTAAGGGGCCACATATGTAAGCGGGTTATATGGGACCAGAAATTTTTTTCGCGGTTGCTCAATCGCAAGCGGTCTCCGTAGGTCTCCACATACTTCAGGGCAGCCCGATCATGTCCGGGAAAGGAAATCCGTCCATCCTCTCGCCACCGCTGGGTATCAATTTTCCCCACATCGTGAAACAAAGCTACCAGTTTAAGCAGGGTCCCTTTTTCAGCCGTGGCACTCACCGGCTGAGCCAAATACTGCTCCAGCGGCTGGACGATGGTTGGTGGCCACTCCCGCCGGGAGAGCATCGTCTCCAACACCCGGTAACACCGTAGACAGTGGAACCAAACATTTTCCGCATGATAATAATTCTGTCCTGTCTTCCGCATGGAACTAATTTCTGGAAAAATATGCTCTAGAACTCCGCTTTTCTCAGCCATATCATAGAGGTAATGGTAAGACTTCGGTATGCGTAACAAGGCTTCCAGTTCTTCTTTCAACCTCTCTCCGGCTACCGATCTGAGGTAATGACTGTGTTTTCTTATCAGGTCTTCCGTTGATGGATGTATATGAAATCCTTTTTGCGCCGCCAGGCGATAGGCCCGCAAGATGCGTAAAGGATCACGTCGGAAAACATCCGGGGATGTCGCCCGAACAACGCCGAGAGCCAGATCTTTTTGACCTCCTAAAGGATCAATGATATGATTCCACCATATTCCTCGGTTAAAATAATCTTCTAGTTTTAACGCCATAGCATTTATAGTAAAATCTCTTTGTTTGAGATCCTCTTCTAAAGTGTTCTCCTTCAAATAGGCTAAATCCAGGCGGCAATCTCCGCCTCCTTTGAGGGCAATTCTCTCTATACCTCTTGCCGGGTCAAGAGGAACCAGCGTCCCCTTCAGAGCTTGGGCCACTGCCCTTGTAAAATTACCTGCTTCCCCCTCCACCAAGAGGTCCACATCCCGGCTAGGTTCATTCAGACAGAGATCTCTCACTACTCCCCCTACCAAATAGACCTGGACGTCTTTCTCGCGCGCTATCCTTGACACCTGTTGGAGTACCGAAGTTAACTGTTCCATAGATACTAATCACCACCAGAAACACCCTCTCTGTTTCTACACTTACCGCCCTATCTCCTGCCTACTTAAGTTGGCAAAAAGAAAAGAAAGCGAACCGCTGAATTCGCTTTCCTTCAATCTTAATGAACCTTCGTCTGTCCAAGACGGTAAACTAGCCGGGCCATTACTTCTTTTTCCTCTTCGCTCGCTATTTCCCACATTTCTTGCATCAGAGCCTCTTCGGGACTGTCGGGCTTTACAAATTTTCCCAGAAGATTGCCCACGGCCATAATGCCTTTTACCATCTGTTCCTCCGTAAGCCCGTGTTTCATACCTTCTCTTATCTTCTCGGCCAGTTCCTGCGGGAAGTTTTCTGCCGCCATATTTTTCACCCCCACCATATAATATCTCCTAGCCGGAAAAAACTATTCCATGCTTTCTAATCCACCCATCTCCAGGCAGTGGGATAATAGTTTTTCAAAAATTTACCCGTTTGCTTTCCCCACCCCAGCGGAAAACCATCAACACATACCAGTGTCCACCCTGGTTGGCCCCTAAAAGATAGGGTTTCTTTCTTCAAGTAATGAATAACTTCTTCGGAATCTCCCCTTAAATCCAAGGTCCTTTGCACTTGCTCCTTCTTTAACCCTAGAGCCAAACCCTGTCCCGGTTCAAAGCGATTCTTTTTAAAGCTACCCAAATACCAGCCGGCCCGCAACAACTTGAACTGTTCAAAAAGTCCCGTTTCCTGAGGGGCAATATAGAGATGATTACCCATCAAATAAAAGTTCCCTTCCAATTGTACCTTCAAGTTATCCTTTTCAAATTCTCGGAACATCTCGAAATACTTGTTAGGCAGGGATCGTCCTGGCATTTTAGAGGGCGGCAAATTTTCTGCCTCCCCGCTTTCTTTCTTCAACATGGCTATAAAATGTCCTTCTCCTTTAACCCGGTGAGGCCAAAGGCGCACGCATTTTCGTAACTCTTCCCTACCGTTAACCCACTCAGGATTACCGGAGACAAAACCATATTCTTTAGGAATTTCCAAAAGACAAAATTCAGGATGCTCTCGTAAAAATTTTTCGATTACCCCTTCATTTTCTTCAGGAGCGAAGGTACAAGTGGAATACACCAATATTCCGCCGGGGCGAAGCAACCGCGCAGCCGCGCGCAGCACGGCCCGCTGTCCTCCGGCACACCGTTCTATTAAGCTGGGTCCCCATTTACCAATCACCGCCGGATCTTTACGAAACATGCCCTCTCCAGAACAGGTAGCATCCACCAAAACTTTGTCAAAGTAGCCCGGCAAGCGTTGAGCCAACCTCTCCGGCTGCTCATTAATCACCACAGCATTTTTGACCGCAAAAAGCTCAAGGACTTTGGCCAGAACCCGACTTCTTTGAAAGTTTATGTCATTGGCTACAAGCAGCCCTTCTCCGGCCATAGCTGCCGCCATTTGAGTGGATTTTCCTCCCGGAGCAGCACAAAGATCCAACACTCTTTCTCCCGGCTTAACCTTAAGTAAAGCGGCCGGGGCCATGGCGCTTGGTTCCTGAATGTAATACAGGCCTGCGTAGTAATAAGGATGCTTCCCTGGTCGGGCCTCCTCATTAAAGTAAAATCCATCTTCAGTCCAGGGAACCGGTTCCAGAGAAAAGGGTGTAATTCTTTTAAACTTTTCCACGGAAATTTTTAAAGTATTGACCCTAAGGCCGTAATGCCTTGGTTCCCTATAAGAAGCAATAAATGCTTTATATTCTTCTCCTAACAGTTGCTCCATACGTTCGAGAAACTTTTCAGGCAGCCTCACGTAGCCATTCCCCTATCCTTTAAAGCCTATCCGGAAGCCTTCAAATTTTCTTCTCTTAAAAACCTTCTCCAATCGCCATGTTCAATTAATAAACTCTCTTTCTTCAGTTGTGCCCTCCTGTCGGAACTATAAACATAGAGGTAGGCCCTGACCCGTTCTCCTGTATCCAGAAGTTCCACCTCCTGAATCACCCGATCATAAAGATTGTTGCCGCCCGGACCCCGGTAACCTTCCAATCTATCCAAAACAGGGAGAACTTGATATAAATCTCCCGGTACTATATACTCTCCAATAACCGTTCCTTCCCCCGGAACCATTGCCGGATAGCCTTCGGCAAGGTGGTAAAGAAGTCCCCTGGCTTTGGCCGGTCTGACCCGTGTCGATTTAGCCCGGAAGATATGCTTATGATTTTCAAAACCAGTCATCAAAGTACCATAAACAAATACCCCTTCGACCGGAGTAATCAAAAACAATCACCTCCACATTTCGATCCTCGTACTTTTGTTTTGATGTCCTAGAGTTGACCCTTTATCTTCTGTTCCCTAGCCAATTCTAACAGTTCTCGTGCCTTGTAACATTTCCAAGGAACCACTATTCTCCGCAGGTTGTCCTCTCCCTTCATCTTATTGGGAGATGTTCTTTCCAAAACCCTTAACTTAATGTCATCTCTTTTTTCCGTGAAACTAAGCGGTTGTTGATTGTGTTCTACCGCTTGTGTTTCCGAAGAATTTTTCCTCCCCATTAACCTACTGAACAGCTTCCAACCCTTATTCAGCATAAGAATCCCACCTATCAATAAGATTTAACTTACCACCTCCATTATACCTTAAGCAGGAGGAAAAATTTGTCATATTTAGGTTAATCAGGGGTAATAATTCTGGCCACTCGGGAATACGGATGCCCCTTAGCCTTAATTTCCAAGGTATTGAACCATCCGAAAGGAGTTCGCGATACCTGGTAACCTTTTTGCAGCAAGATTTCTTTAACCATATCCATAACCTTCACTGCCATTTCCGGGCGACTCAGTTCGGCAAAAAGGTGGGCAAAAGGATGCAGTAGCACGTTCTCGACCTTCAAGTTGGTAGCCGTAGCAGCTATTTCTGCGGCGGCTTTCTCCGCCACTTGATGCGGTGCTTTCTCATCCTGTTTTTCCACACTGGTCAGAACGACCAGGGCATTTTCTACCACCGTAACTGGAGGGTCCGGTGGTTCTACCACTGGCGAACGCCCTTTTTCCGTTAAGGCACTTTTGAAAAAATCTACGTGTAGCATTAGAAACCTCATTCTCCTCACTCCCATTCTCAACCCTTAAGACGTTTCTGGTTTGAAAGTAACGTTAATTTTCGCCAAAGAGATGGGGAACACAAGTCGGCCAACCTCACTTCCCAGTAATACCTCTTTCCCGTAAAACAGTTGGGCGGCCAATCATCCGGATTAACCTTCGGATCGCAGGCTTCATGAATCAATAGATCTTCTCCATGATATCCTGCGTCCAACAACCATTTCCGGACCAATTCGTCCTCTCCCTGATTTACAATTGCTTCTCTAAGCTTCCTGGCTTTCCTGGAACTTGGACAGCAAAAAAAGGACTGACACACCAGCGGACGGTACGGGTATACAAAACAGCGTCTTTCTTTTCGGTCTAAAAAAATACAGTAGCCGTCCTCGCCGGTCCTAAGCATAATATCTACGCTGGGTCCCTCAACAACCACGTAGCAGAACCTGTCCAATATGTAGCGCAAATCCACACGACCACCAGTCACTTTTTGCAAGTACTGACTGCGTTTTAACCTTAATATATCAATATAAGTGAGAGGAATTCTCTCCCCACAGCATCGATCACATCCTTCACACTGGCCACCGACGTTGCGCGAAAGATAAATCGAATCATTCATTGTCAACTGTTCCAAAGCATCTAAATAATCTTGAACCGTGGCTTCAGGGTCTGCGACTATTAAGTCGTATCCTCTTTTTCCTGCCAAGTCTATGGTAAAGGCCCTCACTCTCAAAATATTTCACCCTGTTCTCTTAATTAAACCGGTTTTGGCTTCTATTATACTGCTACCATCATGCTTTTACAACCAGAGTTAGTACCCCGGCGACGTGGTCTTTCTTATCCGGGTTCATGCGGAAAAGACTATCCTATTTTTGCTTCTCCCGCTCACCCAATAAAAAATACCGTTTACAGAAGGAAACCTGCGCTTTACAGAAAATTGTTTTATTTCTGATAATTATAATGTTAATATTTTTTATAGCAAAAGGTAATAAGGGGGGAATTCTGTTCTTAAAAACCCGTAATCATCCTTCTTTTTCGTTTGTAATCCAAATGATTTTCCCGGAGGTGATTTTCTGAGATGGAAGCTAAAACTCTTGAGGCCCTTCTCAAGGAAGAACGCGTTTTCTCTCCACCGGAAGAATTTGTTGCCCAGGCCAACGTAAAAGACGATAGTCTTTACAAAGAAGCGGCGGAAGATCGTTTAGGGTTCTGGGCCAAGCAGGCCGAAAGAATCGATTGGTTCCAAAAGTGGGACAAAGTACTGGATTGGGATAATCCTCCGTTCGCCAAATGGTTTGTCAACGGTAAACTTAATGCATCGTACAATTGCGTTGACCGTCATGTAAAAACCTGGCGCCGCAACAAGGCAGCAATTATCTGGGAAGGAGAACCCGGAGATTCAAGAGTTTTAACTTATCAAGATCTTTATCGGGAAGTAAACAAGTTCGCCAATGTCCTTAAAAGCCTGGGCGTCAAGAAGGGAGATAGGGTTACTCTCTATCTGCCTATGATTCCCGAATTGCCCATTGCTATGCTCGCCTGCGCCCGTATAGGAGCACCCCATAGCGTTGTTTTTGGAGGCTTCAGTGCCGAATCCTTGAGAGACCGCATTAATGATGCCGAAGCCAAGATTCTGATTACCGCAGATGCCGGGTGGCGTCGCGGCAACGTAATACCTCTCAAACAAAACGCCGACCAGGCTCTGCAGGAATGTCCTAGTATTGAAAAAGTAATTGTAGTCGAGCGGGTAGGAGAAAAATCAGGAGCCAACATGGTCGAAGGAAGAGACCTCTGGTGGCACGATTTGATGAAGGATGCTCCCGCCAAGTGCGAACCGGAGCCAATGGATGCCGAAGATATGCTGTATATTCTCTATACCAGCGGCACTACCGGCAAGCCGAAAGGCGTAGTTCACACTACCGGAGGATATTTGGTGGGAGTAGCAACAACCCACTATTACATTTTTGATATCAAGGAAGAGGACGTATACTGGTGTACGGCTGACATTGGCTGGGTTACCGGTCACAGCTACATCGTTTACGGTCCACTGGCCAACGGTTGCACCACCGTTATGTATGAAGGAAGTCCCGATTACCCGGATCGCGATCGGTTCTGGCGTATAGTCGAGAAGTACGGCGTCACTATCCTCTACACCGCGCCCACGGCTATCCGGGCTTTCATGAAATGGGGAACTGAATATCCTGGTAGGTGCGATCTCTCTACCCTGCGGCTTCTGGGTACGGTTGGTGAGCCGATCAACCCCGAAGCATGGATGTGGTACCATAAGTACATTGGTAGAGAACGTTGTCCGATAGTGGACACCTGGTGGCAGACTGAAACGGGTATGATCCTCATTTCTCCGCTGCCCGGAGTCACCAAGACCAAACCGGGAACCGCCACCATACCCTTCCCGGGAGTAGAGGCAGACGTGGTAGATGACAACGGCAATCCGGCTTCATCAGGCTATCTGGTTTTGAAGTCACCCTGGCCGGCCATGCTGCGCACCATCTTCCGTGATCCCGAGAGGTTTAAGAACCAGTACTGGAGCCGGTTTGAAGGAATTTACTTCACCGGTGACGGAGCCAAGCGCGATGAGGACGGTTACATTTGGGTCCTGGGCCGGGTAGATGACGTAATTAACGTCTCCGGCCACCGGATTGGAACTATGGAAGTGGAAAGCGCTCTGGTTGACCACCCGAGCGTAGCTGAAGCTGCGGTAATAGGTAAGACTCACGAACTCAAGGGTCAGGCCATATCCGCCTTTGTCACCCTGAAAGAAGGTGTTGAGCCCTCTGAAGAATTGGCAGCCGAATTGAAGGCTCATGTAGCCAAGAAAATCGGCGCCTTGGCCCGACCGGAGGACATCTTCTTTACTGCTGAACTTCCTAAAACCCGAAGCGGAAAAATAATGCGCCGCCTGCTGCGTGACATAGCCGAAGGTCGTGCCCTGGGAGATACCACCACCCTCGCCGATCCTTCGGTAGTGCAGGCCCTGAAAGAAAAATACGAGGAGAAGAGCTAGATATATTTTAAAAGGGTTCCTCTCGGCGAGGAACCCTTTTATTTTTCCTGGTCAAATCTGCCTATTCAACAAATGACAAGCCGGATTGGGCGAATCTCTCCATTTCTGAGGCCAAATATACTTTCCGCTATGCTGAGCGCAACCGGGTCAAAAGTTCCTGGAAATATTTCGGTAAAGGCGCCTCAAACTCCATGTAATGTTTGGTCCGGGGATGAAAAATGCCTAAAAGCTTGGCATGAAGGGCCTGGCCTTTTAAACCAAATGCCGGTTTGCGCGGTCCGTATTTCGGGTCTCCTGCCACCGGATGGCCCAGGTATGCCATATGCACTCTAATCTGGTGAGTTCGTCCCGTCTCCAGTTGAGCTTCGATTAAGGTAAAATCCCCAAAACGTTCGAGAATCTTATAGTGAGTGACTGCTCTTCTTGCTCCCTTGAAAACCACCGCCATACGCTTCCGGTCTTTGAGGTCTCTCCCTATCGGGGCATCGATAGTACCTGCCGGCTCCGCTAAATCACCGTGCACTAAAGCTATATACACCCGTTTAACCCGGTGGGCCTTGATCTGGGCTGCCAATTCCAGGTGGGCGGAATCATTCTTTGCCACCACCAGCACACCGGAGGTGTCTTTATCTATACGGTGAACAATTCCCGGCCGCAGGACCCCGTTTATACCTGAGAGGTCCTTACAGTGATACAAGAGAGCGTTCACCAGAGTACCGGAAAAATTTCCAGCCGCAGGATGAACAACCATGCCCTGCGGTTTATTCACAACTATGATGTCTTGATCTTCAAATAGAATATCCAGGGGAATTTTCTCTGGCTTCACTATTGGCTCTTCCGGCGGGGGAACAATTAATTTTATACAGTCCCCTGTTTTGAGTTTATAATTTGGCTTAACCGTTTCACCGTCAACAGTCACTTTTTGTTCCCGGATAAGGCGCTGAATCCAGGATCGAGATAAATCGGGAGACCGAGCAGCCAGAAAGCGATCTATCCTCTCTCCCGCCTGTTCCGTTTCAATCCGGTACTCCCTTATCTCTTCCATCTACTGCGTCACCTCTGCATCTTTTTACATCCCACCCGGTCTACTTTTCCTTATCAGGCATTCTCCATAACTCCCAGCACACCAGCGCTACTCCCAAAACAATAGCGGAATCGGCAAGGTTAAAAACGGGCCAAACTCTGAAATCCAGAAAATCGATCACATACCCATAACGCAAACGGTCTAAGAGGTTGCCTACGGCTCCCCCCAACTGCAGGGCCAGTCCCGATTTTAAAAGATAGCGATTTTCCTTAATCCGCCGGTAAAAAATAAGAATGGCCACCACAACCACAACTGTAATGGCTACAAAAAAAGCCGTCCTGTAAGCCAGCATGCCAAAAGCTGCCCCTGGATTATGAATATATGTAATATGAAAAATGTTGTCCAATACAGGAATGGATTGGCCCAGCTCCATTTTATGGCTAACTAAATACTTGGTTACTTGATCCAAGAGTAAAACTAATGTAGCCAAAGATAAAAACCGCACCTTAATACTCCCCTATCCAAAACCATTATAGCATAGCGAGAGGATTAACCGGGAGTACACCCTTCCCTACGGGAAAGGCTCCCTTGATGGACTGGAAAACAAATTCCTTAGCCCTGGCTACTGCTTCTTCTACCGGCAACCCCTGCGCCAATAACGCAGTCAAGGCCGCCGAAAGGGTACACCCGGAACCATGAGTAGCATTTATTTTAAGCTTTGGTTTAGTAAAGCGGTAGTAATTTGCTCCGTCGTAAAGAATATCAACAGCTTCTTCAGCTTCTTCCTCTAGATGTCCCCCTTTAATCAAAACAAATGATACTCCCATATCATGTAATATCCGGGCGCATTCTCGCATATCCTTTTCTGTCTTTATTTTCCGCCCCGTCAGGACTTCCGCCTCCGGTAAATTAGGCGTAATCAATAGTGCCAGCGGCAGCAGTTCTTTTTTGAGAGCTGCCTCTGCTTTTTCCGCCAGCAAAGATCCTCCTGTGGTAGCCACCATGACCGGATCTACCACTAACTGTTTCAATCCATAATCCTTCACTTTACGAGCTACAACTTCAATAATATCGGCATTAACCAACATACCAGTCTTGGCGGCCTCAATATCCATGTCGGAAAGCACCGCGTCCAACTGCCTGGCCACAAACTCGGCGGGAACCGGATGAACACCATGAACTCCTAACGTGTTCTGAGCCGTCAAAGCCGTAATAACGCTGGTACCGTATACCCGAAGAGCGGCAAAAGTTTTAAGATCGGCCTGGATCCCGGCTCCGCCGCCGGAATCTGATCCTGCTACGGTAAGAACCTTCTTCATTCCCCACCACTTTCCCTCATTAAACTGTGTTCTTTATCATATCACCATTTTATTTTCCTGTAAATACACAGCACTGCATGGAATTGTTCCCGCGGGGAACACTATGGGAGGAGGTGACTAAAGAATGCATCAAAGAATCTTTTGTGAAGCCGATTGCCACCACAACGATGGGGGACGCTGTGGTCTGCGACAAATCCGTATTATTACTCGAGGGCTGGACACTAACTGTCAGCAGTTTGAACGGCTGCTTCCTCCAAATGAAACCACCCGGGTTTTTACTTACGGTAAACCCAATGATACCGTTGAGCTAGGTCCTTTTGACTAATTCAAGATGATTCAATCTTCGTCTTCTCTCCTCAGCATGTCCAAACCGTCATCACCAATAACCAGTTCTTCCGGTGCTTCTTCGTTATCCTGTCCGTAAACATTCTCGTAAAAAATGCCGTCGGCCCCTTTAAAATACGGAATACCTTCTACATCTTGCACCACACCCCGGTCCTCGTCAAAGTCTGGATAAACGGCTGGATAATCCCGAGCATGAGGTGCATCCTGAGGTGTATCGGAAGTTCCGAACCGGGCTACGTCCTGCCACGCGTCTTCCCCGTCGTACATCACCTCATCTTCCGCATCTCCCAGTTCTGCCGGAGAAGAATCATGGGTAAAACCTCCGTAGGGCGGTACCACTACATCTTCTTCTATAGGCCGTGGATGCCGATCACCTTTTCCTTCAGACAGGCGGCGACAGTTCACGCATAGAGTGGTTTCAGGAACAACCTCTAACCTTTCCTCAGGTATAGGTCGGCCGCAGTTTTCACAATAGCCGTAGCGACCCTCTTCTATACGCTGTAGAGCGTCATCTATCTTCTGCAACTGTAGCCTTGCCCTGTCTCTTAAAGCTAGATCCTTGCTGCGTTCAAAAAGCTCATCTCCCAGATCAGCAGGGTGATTGTCGTATGCAGAAAGCTCCTGAACCGAGTCCCTTAAGGTTTTATCCAATCCACTTTCTTCTATTCCCTTTATTAAAGCCTCAGTTTCTTTTCGGGATTTCAACAATTTTTTCCGGTAATGTTCTAATTTCTGCATGTTCATTCCAATCTCAACTCCTTATTTGCCCATTCCAGTACTACTATTCTACAACTTTTACTACCCTGTCCAGGGATGCCCGAGCCGGGGGTTTGGGTTCTCTTTCTGCATAGCCAACCGGAATTAGAGCGACAGGTCTCTCCTGACGGCTGAGTTCTAGAACCTCCTTGACCCGCTCTTCGTCAAAGGCTCCTACCCAACAGCTTCCCAAGCCATAAGCAGTGGCCGCCAGCAGGATATTCTGGATAGCGGCGGCAGTATCCTGAAGACAATAAAGTTCCCTCCCCCGCTGTCCGTAACGTTCAGCCGAACTTTCCGGGAGAGCGCATACCACAATGACCACCGGAGCCCGGGCTACAAAGGATTGCCCGTAGGCCGCTTCGGCTAGTTGTTCTTTAACCTTTTGGTTCACAACCACATAAAACTTCCAGGGCTGTATGTTGCCTGCCGAAGGAGCCCAACGGGCAGCATCTACCAGTCTCCCTAGTGTCGCTTCGGGGATTGGGTCGGGCTTGAAATGTCGAACACTTCTCCGCTCTAATATGCATTCAATAACATCCTTAGTCACGTTAGACCTCCTTCCTAAAAATGTGATTTCTCCATTACCATTCTTACAATGGCGGCAATGAAATCACTAATTATGGGCAGGTTTAATACAATTATCTGCTTCAATATATATAATAGGACGCTGCTGAGAAAAGCTATTCCTATCGCCGTCCCTAGCCCTCTGGCAACTCCTACCATAAAGTTTATCATAAATAATCGCCTGGGTTTATGCAGTAATTCCACGTATTCAGCCAGCCGCATCTTCTCCAGGTAAAACGCCAGCTTTTCCACCTGACGTGTTAGGGCATCGATATCTTCTTCTAAAGCTTTTTCTCTCATCAGGACTCCTCCCAGGCAATCTCAGCGTCCTTAATTTTAAAAGCCTTGGATGCACCCAAGGCCGCATAATATCATGGTCTGTCTCCTCTGTCGGAAATCAGTTCTGCAAATCTCTGCTGAGATTTCATGGCGCCGTCGGCTGCAGCCATAAGAGCAGCTCTAACTTTAGGATTCTGAATCTCACTGGCCATAGTGATAAAGGTTCATTCGCTATTATTATTCTCCCGGGTTAGGGAAATTATTATCTCTTCCCTTAGTTGGTTAACGCCTGAATTGGCGCCGGGATCCGGCCTCCCCGCCGGATGAAACCATCAGATTTGAAGTGACTGACGGGCATTACCGGCGCCCGACCCAGCAGACCTCCAAATTCAACGTAATCGCCCACCTTTTTCCCCGGCACCGGGATAACCCTGACAGCGGTAGTTTTATTATTAATTACCCCAATAGCTACTTCATCGGCAATAATGGCAGCAATGGTTTCAGGAGAAGTGTCGCCGGGAATGGCTATCATATCCAATCCAACAGAACAGACACAAGTCATGGCTTCAAGCTTCTCCAAAGAAAGCGAACCTCTCTCCACCGCATTAATCATCCCGGCATCCTCACTGACGGGAATAAACGCTCCGCTCAACCCTCCCACATAAGAGGAAGCCATAGCTCCACCTTTTTTTACCGCATCGTTAAGTAAAGCCAAAGCGGCGGTAGTACCATGGGTGCCACAGCTCTCTAATCCCATGGCCTCCAGTATTTCCGCCACACTGTCCCCGATGGACGGAGTGGGGGCCAGGGACAGGTCGACAATACCAAAAGGAACGCCTAATTTCTTAGAGGCTGCCCTTCCCACCAACTCTCCCATGCGGGTGACTTTGAAAGCCGTCTTTTTGATAATTTCGGCCAAGGTCCCCAAGTCGGCCTGGGGATTTTTGCGTACCGCATTGAGTATTACCCCCGGCCCGCTGACTCCTATATTTATAACTGCTTCTGGCTCACCAATACCGTGAAAAGCACCGGCCATAAAGGGGTTATCTTCCGGAACATTGCAGAATACCACCAGCTTGGCACATCCAATACCCTCTTTGTCAGCTGTCAACTGCGCGGTCTCTTTTATTATGTAACCCATCTTGCCGACCGCATCCATGTTAATACCGGATTTAGTGGTGGCTACATTCACCGAAGAGCAGACTCGTTCGGTGCAGGCCAAGGCCTCAGGTATGGTATCTATTAAATTACGGTCACCGTTGGTAAACCCCTTATGAACCAGGGCACTGAAACCTCCCAAAAAATTAACTCCCACTTCTCTTGCCGCTCTATCTAAAGTCTGAGCTAACTGCAAATATTCCTCCTTGGGCAAACCTTCCGCTATCAGACTGATAGGTGTTACGGAAATGCGCTTGTTAATAATAGGAATACCGTAACTTCTTTCCAGCTCCTCTCCTACTGCAACCAAATTTTGGGCTAATCTAACAATCTTTTCGAAAATTTTTCGGTTCATTATCTTAATGTCACTATGAGCGCAGTCCCGCAGGCTGATACCCATGGTGATGGTCCGGATGTCCAGATGTTCCATTTCTATCATGCGTATAGTTTCCATAATTTCCTGATTACTAAAGGAAATTGGCATCTTCCCGGCTCCTTTCCCTAAATTCGGTGCATGAAATCAAAAATTTCTTCATGCTGGGCCGTAATCTTAACCCCTAACTCCTGTCCTTTTTCATCTAAACGTTTTTGAAGAGTAGCCAGGTCAACCCGGCATTTACTAATATCTACAATCATAATCATAGTTAAAAATTCCTGCAAAATGGTCTGGCTGATATCCAGAATATTGGCGTTGCATTCAGCCAGTACCGAAGTTACACCGGCTATAATACCCACCTTATCTTTTCCAAACACAGTTACTATGACTCGCTGGCTCATAATTTGATTTCCCCTTCTCCTGTTAATTTTTTTATAGCATTTTCTATTTCGGGGTAATATTAAAAAATCCTGCTACTAATGCAGGATTGTAACCGTATCTCCATTGGTTAACAGAGCGGCATTGGCCTCATCCGTATCTACATGCATTTCCAAGCGGTACTTGTCGCTAACCCGGATAATCACATTTTCCATAATTTGCGCCCTTTCTCCCGCTACACGGACTCTTACCCGGTCATCATTTTTTAGGCCTAGCTTTTCCGCCTCTCGGGTATGCATATGAATATGACGGGCCGCCAGAATAACTCCTTCTCCCAAGGCTACCACTCCTTTTGGTCCTACTACCGCAATCCCGGGCGTACCCTCAAGGTCACCGGATTTGCGTACGGGAGGCCGTAGGCCTAAGCGATAGGCATCAGTCATAGAAATCTCTACCTGGGTCTTGTCTCGTAACGGACCTACTATCCGCACACCCTCTATCACACCTCGTGGCCCTACCAGGGTGACTACTTCTTCTGCCGCAAATTCCCCCGGCTGTCCCAATTCCCTCCTGGCCTTAAGCCGGTGACCGTGACCAAATAGCATTTCCAGATCTTGTTGAGACAGGTGTACGTGGCGGTTGGAAACGCCCACGGGAATTTCAATCTCTAAGTATTCCCAAAGTTCATTTGTGGGCTCGCCAAAACGTTCCACCTCGACCATAAGAAAAAGCCTCCTTAAATTGGTCTAATCTTATTATTCCATCATCTTTAAGGAGGCATGCTGAATAAAATTTTGTTTAAAAGCCTTTATTTTCATTACGAAAAAATCCTTTTATCGTCGGGGTTAAAGGTAAATGGTTTTTCCCGTTTCCAATTTTTGAATATAACTCTTATAATCCTCCACCGACATAAGCTGTTTCGCCTCTAAGGCGTTATCCAATTCAATCTCCAGCAACCAACCCTGCCGGTAAGGATCTTCGTTTAATAATTCCGGGTGAGTAAGTAATTCTTCGTTTACATCGACCACTTTGCCGGAAACCGGAGCGTAAATATCGGCAATGTGACTAATGGTTTCGATAACCCCCATTCCCTCACCTCTCTGGAAAGACTGTCCCTCCAGCGGGAGTTCTACAAATACTACATCGCCCATTTTTTCCTGTGCATAATAAGTTATCCCTATCTTCGCCTTATTCCCATCCAGCTCAACCCACTGGTGTTTCCGGCTGTACTTTAATCCGTCGGGATACACTCTTCTAATCCACCTCCCTACCCCGATAGCTTACCCCAAAAAGCCCTTTGCCCATGCGGGCAAAGGGCTTTTTCTGATTAGAGGGCTTTGACCACGTCCGTACAGCGGCGACACAAGGTAGGGTATTCCTCGTGCTCTCCTACCGTCTCGCTGTAAATCCAGCATCGCTCACACTTCACGCCGGCGGCTTTACTTACTTTAACCTTCAATCCCTCAACCTCTTCTGCCTGGTAGACACCTTCCGGAACATTTTCTTCCGGTCCGTGAATCCTTGCCTGGGAGACTATAAAAATCATGGCCAAATCTTGAGCCGTTTCCTGTAAAAATTCGAAGAGTTCTTTGTTAACATACAGGTCTACAGCAGCGTCCAGAGAGTGACCGATAATATCTTCCCTCCTGGCCTTTTCTAAAGCTTTTGCTACTTCTTTTCTTATTTCAATAATCTTTTTCCATTTTTCTTCCAGTTCAGGTAAAATATATTCTTCTTTCATCACCGGCCAGCTACTTAGTTGCACACTTACCGGTGAGCCTTCAGGTTTGGGCATGTGTTGCCAGATTTCTTCGCTGGTAAAAGCCAGGATAGGCGTTAACAACCGGACCAGAGCATAAAGAATTTCGTAAAGAACCGTTTGGGCCGCCCTGCGGCCGGAAGAATTTGCTTTAAAGGTGTACAAGCGGTCCTTCAAAATATCGAGATAAAACGCACTCATATCTACTACACAAAAATTATGAATGGCGTGGTAGACAATATGGAACTCATAGTTGCGATATGCTTCCGTCACCCGGCCAATGAGCTTATGCAATTTGAGCAGTGCCCAACGATCTATTTCGGGCAAATCTTGATACGCTACCCGGTCCCGGGCAGGATCGAAGTCATACAAGTTTCCTAGAAGGAAGCGACACGTGTTGCGAATCTTACGGTAGGCTTCCGCCATCTGGCGCATTATGTTGGGCGATGCTGCCACATCCCGCCGGTAATCAGCAGAAGCTACCCAGAGCCGCAGGATATCCGCTCCCATCTTTTGAATGACCTCCATGGGGTCGGTAACGTTACCCAAAGACTTGGACATCTTCCTTCCCTCTTCGTCAACTAAAAAACCATGGGTCAGCACGGCTCGGTAAGGAGCTTGACCGGTAACGGCTACTGACGTAGAAAGGGAGGAATTAAACCAACCCCGGTGCTGGTCACTACCTTCCAGATACAGGTCGGCCGGCCAGGATAATTCCGGCCGCTGCTGCAGTACCGCTGCATGGCTCGAACCGGAATCAAACCAGACGTCCATGATGTCGGTTTCCTTGCGGAACTTGGAATGACTACACTTGGGACATTGCAGTCCTGGAGGTACCAACTCATCCGCTTCTTTCAAGAACCATATATTGGAACCATGTTCACGGAAAAGCTTCTGAAGATGTTGTATTGTTTCGTTGTTGATAATTACCTCACCGCATTCCGCACAGTAAAATATAGGAATTGGGACACCCCAGGTGCGCTGACGGGAAATGCACCAATCTCCCCGCTCGGCCACCATATTGTAAATCCTCTCCTGCCCCCAGGCAGGTATCCACTTAACTTCTTTGATGGCCTTAAGGGCCTGCTGCCGGAACCCGTCAATGGAGGCAAACCATTGTTCCGTAGCCCTGAAGATTAAAGGATGCTTACAGCGCCAGCAGTGAGGATACTGGTGCTTAATAAAACTCAGGTGCATGAGAGCCCCGGTTTCATCCAATGCCTTGGTAACCGCCTTGTTCCCTTCATCGTAACGCAGGCCGGCAAAAGGTCCGGCTTCCTCGGTAAATCTCCCCTCATCATCGAGAGGAGAGATGATCGGTAAACCGTAGGCCCGTCCGACTTCGTAGTCCTCCAGACCATGCCCGGGAGCGGTGTGGACACAGCCAGTACCCTGTTCCAAAGTAACGTGGTCTGCCAATATGACCAAAGAGTCTCGGTCAAAGAGAGGGTGACGGCAAACCACCTTTTCCAGCTGTTCTCCCCGGAAAGACTGAAGAACTTTGTATTTTTCCGCACCGATACGCTCCATAAACGGCCGGAGAAGTTCCTCGGCTAATAAAAGTTTTTCGCCCTGAACATCAGTTAACACATACGTAAACTCAGGGTGTAGGGCAATGGCTACGTTAGCCGGAATGGTCCAGGGAGTAGTTGTCCAAATAACGATATAACTGTTCTCTTCCTCAAATAAACCTTTGGCATCTTTAACGGGAAATTTTACATAAATAGAGGGAGATTTCTTGTCCATATATTCTACTTCCGCCTCGGCCAGAGCCGTTTGGCAGTCCGAACACCAGTAAACCGGCTTAAGTCCTTTATAAATATACCCTTTTTGGGCCATTTCCCCGAAAATCCCTATTTGAACAGCCTCATACTCGGGGTCTAGAGTCAGGTACGGGTTCTCCCAATCGCCTCTAACTCCCAACCGCTTAAACTGTTCTCTCTGAATATCAACATACTTTAAAGCATAATCCCGGCACTGGTTCCGAAACTCGGCAACACTGGTCTTATCCCTATCCAGGCCCAGATTCTTTATGGCTTGCTGCTCGATAGGTAACCCGTGGGTATCCCAACCCGGAACATAAGGAGCATCATAGCCGGTCATGGAGTAAAATTTGACAATCATATCCTTAAGGACCTTATTGAGCGTATGGCCTAAATGAATGTCTCCGTTGGCATAAGGGGGGCCATCATGGAGAATAAATTTAGGTTTGCCGGCATTTTTCTCCTGAACCTTTTGATAAATATTAATATCCTCCCAGAACTTTAAAATTTCCGGTTCCCTTTCAGGCAGGTTGGCTCGCATAGGAAAATCGGTTTTGGGCAAATTCAGCGTCTTACTGTACTCCATTGCTCAACACCTCACCTTAACGAAAGTTACTTCAACAAAAAACCCCTCATCCAAAAGGACGAGAGGTTATTCCCGCGGTACCACCCTTCTAGCCATACCCTCTATCCGGTATGGCCCCTCTGACTGGATAACGGCAGTTAACCGATAACCCCTACTCCCGAAGTTTCAGGGCATAACTCCCGGGTGATCATTTCAGCAAGCCCCTGGGAACGGCTTTCACTCTCCCGAACTCGCTGGACCAGGTCAGCCTGCCTACTTATCCCGTTCAACGTCTTTCCCTATATAGAGCAAGGTTTTCCCCAATTCAGTCCTAATTATAGCATAAACCGCGTGGAAGTCAAAGGGTATCGGTTTTAAGAAGTTTTCTGACTCGGGCACCTGTAATGCCTTGAATTTCAACTGTTTTGTTGCGTCCAGTATTGCCTGCCACCACCCTTACCGACGACTTAGGCACTTTGAGAAGGCCTGCGAAAAATTCCTCACATTGTCGATTGGCAGCCCCTTCCACGGGGGGAGCAGTCAATCTTACCTTTAGATAATCCCCCCACATCCCTGCCAATTCGTTTTTGGAAGCTCTTGGTTGAACCCTGACCTTAATGCGCACGCCGCCGGGTATATCTTCAATCGTACTCATCATCTACCTCCTGTTTACTCGGATTCTCTTGTTCTTCTTCCAGCAGCTCCAATTGGCTCAATAAAAAAGACTTAAACTTAACCCGAAAAGCCCGTGCCTGCTCTACCATTTTTCTATATTCCGCTTCCATCTGGCGAACTCTTTGCTCCGCTTCTTGAATAAGTTTATTAGCTTTCTCCTGCGCCTCGCGAAACATAAGGTCCGCTTCTTTCTCGGCATTTTTCTTGGCTTCTCTGGCGGCCTGTTCAGCCATTAACATTGCACCTTTCAGGGTATCTTCCAGTTCCCGGTAACGGTCCAGTTCCCTCTGCAGGGCCTGAAGCTGTTCTTTTAACTCCAGATTCTCTTTATAAAGGATTTCGTAATCTTTTATTACCCGGTCCAGGAAAGCATCTACCTGCTCTTCATTATATCCTCTAAAAGAACGACTGAACTCCTTCTCTTGAATGTCCAGCGGAGTTAAAACCATTTGCCCACCCCTTCCTTCTCCCGTAAAAAAATTTACCTCCGCCGGAACAAACCTTAACCGGCGGGGTAGAAAAGGTCCTCTGTTTCTTTAGAAGCCCAGTAAAATTTGAATTAATAGCCTCCGAGCTAGATCCAAAACGAGCAGAGCTAAAAGAGGCGAAAAATCGATCGGTATCGTTCCTCGGGGCATGATCCGCCGGAAAGGAGCCAGAATGGGTTCAGTAGTTTCATATATAAATCGAACTATCGGGTTATAAGGATCCGGTCTCACCCAGGATAGTAAGACCCGAGCTATAATTAACAAATCTAAAATGTTAAAAGCTATATCAATTACTGGTATCAAACTTCTCATTTCTCCCTTTCCTTTCTACTGCCTAATTCCCGGGACCGATTATAAGCTGCCATTACTGCGTTCATGATGCTTCCCCGGACTCCTCCTTCTTCCAAGGCATGCAGCCCGGCAATAGTGGTACCCCCCGGGGAAGTCACCATATCTTTCAGTTCTCCCGGATGCCTGCCGGTATCCAGAACCATCCTCGCCGCTCCTATCACGGTCTGCGCTGCAAGGGCAGTAGCAATGTCCCGGGGCAACCCTACCCTTACACCCGCATCACTCAGCGCTTCAATAATTAAATATATGTAAGCGGGGCCACTTCCGCTAAGTCCTGTAACCGCATCCATCATTTCCTCTGGCAAAACATAGGCGATTCCAACCGCCTCAAAAATCTTTTCCGCTAATTGGCGTTGTTGAGGTTTGACCTTTCTCCCCAAAGCTAGGGCGACAGCTCCTTCACCTATTAGGCAAGGAGTATTAGGCATAACTCGGACCACCGCAACCTCATCAGGCAGGATACTCTCCAAATGCTCTAAAGTTATACCGGCTGCGATAGAAATAATTAACTGATCCGGTCTCGCCTTGGCGGCAAGGGGAGTTAATACGTCTGGAAGAACCTGCGGCTTCACCGCCAAAATAACTGCCTGAGAACTGTTCATCACTTCTTCGTTGGAAACGGTAGTATGGATAGCAAACTTTTCCCTTATATGTCGCAGCCGCTCTTCGTTGATATCGCTGGCAATTAGATCATCGGGAGAAAAAACTCCTGCCTTTAATACTCCGTTAATCAGCGCTTCTGCCATAGCTCCAGCTCCAATAAAACCCAGGTGATAAAGTTGCAAAGCTTTTGCCCCCTCCATCAAGAGTTATCCAGCCAGGAAAAAACTCCTTTTTCCTTCCAGTTAGTAGTAATTGCTCCCGCGAGATCTACATTGCTGGGAACGAATAAAAAGATACTGTTACCAACTTTTTGCATACTCCCGCTGAGAGCATAGGTAGTCCCGCTTAAAAAGTCAATTATACGGCGGGCCAGTTCCTTGTCAACCTCTTCCAAGTTAACTATTACCGGACGGTGGCTTTTCAAGTGATCCGCCATTCCCTGTACCTGCTCAAAAGAAGTTGGTTTCGCTATTACCATACGCACATGTTTTTGCGTATGCAAATTGACAACGTTTCCCCTTTTAGCATAGGTAACTACCGGCTCCTGCCAATGCTCTAACCCTTCTTCTTCTTCCAGTTCTTCAATCTTTTCTACTTCGAAACCCATAAGTCTTAACACCTTATCTACTAACTTACCCATTTTTACCCTCCCCACCATACCTAATTCCGCGAACCAAAAATAGCACTGCCAATACGTACCATATTGGCTCCTTCTTCCACCGCCACCCGGTAATCGTTAGTCATTCCCATGGAAAGATAATCCATAGAAATTCCAGGAATATTAGAACCTTTAATTTCCTCGAAAAGTTCCCTCAGCCTGCGGAATACCCAGCGCACTTCTTCGGCATCAACCACATATGGCGCCATAGTCATCAACCCTTTTACCTTAACATAAGGAAAATCATTCATTTGGCGCAGGAACGGAATAACTTGCTGAACCGGTAAACCAGACTTTGTTTCTTCCCCGGAAACATTTACCTGCACCAAGACTTGCACAGGTCTTCCTAATGCTTCGGCTCGTTTATTTAACTCTTCAGCCAGAGACCTCCGGTCCAAGGAATGAATTAAGTGGACCTTATCTATTATGTACTTCACTTTATTAGTTTGAAGGCGTCCTATGAAGTGCCAGCGGACACGATCACCGATAACCTCATATTTTCTTACGGCTTCCTGGGCCCGGTTTTCTCCTATATCGGTCACGCCACATTGGATAGCCGTTTCAATTTCTGCTATGCCCACGGTCTTGGTGACAGCTACCAGAGTTATGTCTTCCGGGTTTCGGTTTGCTTTTAGAGCCGACTGTCGAATGTTTTCTAGAACTTCCTGCAAGTTTCTACTTATCTGGTTCATACTATACACGGCCCCCAAAAATGTTAATTTCTATAAACAAAATATTAATTCCTGCCCTCATGGATTAATCCTTAATGTTTCTAACAAATTTGTCAGCGGACCAGTTAACAACTCTGAACCTTCCTCTATACCATCAATGGCCACTTTTTCTCCTACCTCTCCTAGAACCTTTACCGGCTGCCAATAAATTCTTCCTGCCTTCATGACGTAGATACCTGCTTTCCCTTCTTTAAATACCAGTAAACTTCGCTCTACTATTATTCCCCGATAGCTATCAGTCACCAGCCGGAAGGATATATGCCTTTGGTTAAGCAGATGGTCCTGGTATGGCAGACGAACCAGCACCGTGGTATGTTCCGCTTCTTTTTCTAGACGTACTACCTCTGCTTTAACGGCTTCTTCTTTTCCCGGCAGATATAAACTGAGTGTATTACCTATTTCTACCTCAAACAATTTTTCCGGGTTTATTTGAAAGTACAGATATAAAGGTTTATGATTATCTACAATCCTGACCGCAGGATTGCTAAAGCTCGTGGAAGTTTGAGCCGTTTCCATAAAAGTGGCAAGTTTATCCAAGTCTAATTCATTCAGCATTTCCGGGCTTAAAACTGTTTCTAAACCGTCATAATAGTAGCTAACCACTCCCGCTCGGGAAGCAGTGAGCACATAAGATTCTGCGGTTCGAACCCCTTCCGAGCCAGGTAAAACTTCAGCTATGGCCGCACCCACTCGAACCCTCTGTCCTTCCTCAACCAAAGGCCTCAAGCGACCTTTAACCGGTGTCGTCACGAGGGTCTCCTGGCGTATCAGCAAGCCGTCGACCGAAATACTTTTTTCCAGCACTCCAAATTCCGCTATTTCAGTCTCCAGCAAGGAAGACCATATTATTCCCCGGAGCCAGTTGAACAACAACCAGAGCGCCACGCTTAAGAAAAACAAGTATGCCAGACGATATTCAGGCACCCCTTTGCTGCGGTAAAAGCGGGGCAATAGAAAAACCTCCACTTCAGCAATCTTCTAATCTCACCAGATTCGAGAAGGAACAAAATAATCCTGCTGTGAGCTAGAGGCTATCAATGGGTAGGTAGACCTTTCATCATGTTTTCCCCTATCTTAGTCCGACGATAGGTAAGATGATTTTTTATTTCCGCGTTGGCCTTAGCTGGGTCATCACTAAAACGGAGAGCTGCATCAAGACACCTCTCGGCAAACTCCTGTCGGTTCAGAATAGACCCCACATGATAGTAAACTTCCCGCCCTTTAGGGGTTAAGGTGAATCCCTTCCGGGGCAACAGGCCGTCCTTGCGAAAATCTTCTACGATACTATGCACTGTTTTACTCCAAACCCCGTTGCTCGTACGGACAAAATCATAAAACCCTACCGGAGACAGTTCTTTAAACTGATGACTATGGAGAACATGATCCTGCACCAAGTAAAGAAGATTATGCAACGTACGGGCAGACATTATAGGCAGAAAGATGAGCAACTGTAATAAAAATATATGCTTCACCGTGTAGTTGCGCATGCTGTCCCTCTTTTCTCATTTTCTCATCTCAGCATCAAAAAGGCGGCCATGCGACCTGTTAGTCCCTTTTCCGCCCGATAGGAAAAAAGAAGATCCCGGTTACAGGAGGTACAAATACCGCTGACCGTTATATTTTTCTCGGGGACCCCTGCTTCTACTAACATCCGCCGGTTGGTTTCCCAAAGATCTAATTTCCAATGTCCCTTACCGGCCGGTATGACGACATCCTGCCAGTAAGGAAATACCTCCCGGAAGCCTTCTATTACCCGGCCGTCTACTTCGTAGCAACAGGGCCCGATAGAAGGCCCTATAGCGGCCAGGCAGGAGGAAGCCCGCGTACCAAAGGCTTGCTCCATGGCGGCCACAGTCTTCCCCGCCACCCGCTTTACGGTTCCCCTCCACCCGGCATGGGAAAGGCCTATGGCCTTTTTCTCAAGGTCCAAAAGGTAAATTGGTACACAATCGGCATAATAAGTAGTAAGGGCAACTCCCGGTTCCCTGGTAATCAAACCGTCGGTATCAGGAATACAGCTGGAAAACTCTTTGGCGCCTCTTCCCCGTTCCCGGCGTCCTACCGTTGCTATACGGTCCCCGTGAACCTGGTTGGCGGCCACCCAGCTCTCCAAACTCACCCCAAGACTACTGCTGAAACGAATACGGTTTTCCAGTACATTTCCGGGCTCGTCCGCGGTATGAAAGCCCAGGTTCAGGGTAGAATACGGTTCGGGACTTACTCCCCCTACTCGCGTAGAAAAAGCGCTGATAACCAGTCCTGTTTCCTCCCACGCGGGAATATGAAAAAACTTTACGGGCCCAACTATCTTCAGACGAAAGCTTGCCGTCTTCACATCCTACACCCCATGCTTTTTTTAATATTAAGCCTTTTACAAAATAACCAAATTTAAAGAAAAAGCTACTTCCCCGCCCTGAAATTTCGCTGCCCTTACTCCAATTCTTTCAACAATCTTACATACTTCTTTCGTCCGTTTAAAAGGTTGAACAGCTTTTCATCCGCCGTCCAGAATTCACATATTTCCCTGGTTCTCTCCCCCACCACCTCAGCAACCGCCAGAAAAGCCGCATCGTAAAGAGTAGGCATATCAAAGTGGCGGCTGATTTTCCAGGCCAGGTCCATTATCGAGTCATCATTAAGGTACTCTATCCCCGGAAATTGCCGGAACTCCAACCATAGATCATCTGCTTCCTGAACGGCTAATTCCTCTCCTCTGCGCTTTTTTCTCAGGACTGTACCCACTTCGGCCCACGCGAATGCGGGAAGTACAATGAGCTGCCGGTGGTCTATAATCCTTTGCAGAAGTACCGTTGCTTTGTCACTATCTTCCTCCTCCACGAGCACCTTGATCAAAACCGAGGTGTCCAGGCAAATATAATTACTCATGACGGTTCAATCCTTCCCGGAGTTCACGGATCAGTTTGGTGGAATCACTTTTTATACCTGCCCTCTTCGCCACCTTGGCCCTCAACTGAAGCATCCTGTCCAGACTTTCTTTCCTGGTTTGTGTCAACACGTCCATTTCATCCAACTTTCGCGATCTTTCAAACGTTTCAGCGTCGACCAGGTAAGCAACCGGCTTTGACCTCTGGAGGATCACTGCCGGTTTTTTTGAGCGAATTACTTCCGCCAGAACCTCGCGAATGTTCCTCCGCAAATCTGTCACATTTACTATATGCATCGCAATCACTCCCAAATGTGTTTTTAAATACAATATAACCGGTTAAGAGGATATTTGCAACACTTTTCCAAAATCGGTCTGACCACCAAATACCTGGATAATCCTGCCACTCAATGCCCAATTTCTTCAACTCAACGAAAAACCATTTTGAACTATATTTTCCTGTAATATACTAAGTTATAAACCACCTTTCAACCGCTATTTTAAATTTTTGGGTAAGGAGAGGTGAAATCCAGTATGCAATTTTCTCCTGTTAGAGCGAGGAAAATTTCACTGGACATCTCCGAGGAGACTTTA
>NZ_BDGJ01000087.1:0-2640 GCF_002207765.1 Calderihabitans maritimus | reverse complement strand
GGCGGATGCAGTAATAATTCCTGCCAGTAAAGTGGTAGTGGATGAACGGGTAAGGATTAAATGTGCTTTTCCCCGATGCCATCTTTATGGGGAGAGTCCCAATTGTCCCCCCTACACTCCTGAACCGGAGGAAATGAGAAAAGTGTTCAGCAAATACCAGTATGCTCTCCTGTTCAAGACAGATGTAAGCCCACTTGAAGATTTTGTGGATGATAAACAATGGCACACCGGGCATATGAAACACCAGCAAAAGGCAGACGACATCGCCAGTGTCATCGAAGCATTGGCTTTTAACGACGGTTATTACTTTGCCGTAGGATTTGGTGCCGGCGGTTGTAAAACAGCCTTGTGTAAGGGACAAATATGCCAGTTCTTGGACAGCGGCCGGTGCAGATTTCCTTTACGTTCCAGGCCGTCCATGGAAGGAGTAGGGATTGATGTTTTCAGGCTGGTAACCGAGGTGGGATGGGATATTTATCCTATTGCCCACAAATATGTAGAACCGGACTCCGTTAAATGCGCCATCTCCGTAGGTATTGTTTTTATCACATAGAGCAGTGAGCAGGTAAAATTTCTTTTTTAATAAGCAAAGAGGGGAGGGCCTGTTTTTATGAAAGATATTATTGAGATATTGGAGGAATTTATTCCGGAGGATAACCCTAGAAAGTGGGCCAAATTAGCCAGTAATGTTAATTACCGGAGGTTACACCTATTGCTATTGAAAGAAATCTTGCTTGAATTAAGGAAAATGAATCAGACAAATTTTTAAGTAAATCAAAAAATTACCTAGGTCCACTTGACAGCTTCCCGCTAAAAAGGATACTATCTACCTTCTGCGTTGGGTGGTATAATTTTCAGGGAAAAAAGGTAAGTAATAAATTTGTCTCCCATCGACTAATGTTATTATGATGCCCTGTCTTTCTTTGGACAAAAATAGTCGTGTTCCAACTGGTAATTTTGTAGCCATATATTCTTCAAATGGTTTGCCTACTTCATAGAACTTTTTAATTTCACATAATTTTGCTTCCTGGTCTAACGTCGGTTTGAGTTTATTAACCCATTCAATATCTTCGGCGTTTATATAGATGTTTCCATTACATACGAATATATCAATACTGTCGTCTGCTTGTACCATTTCTTCCGCTTTAGCAATTACTTTTTTGCGACGTTCTTCAATTTGCATTGAACCCCTAACTTTCGGGTCAGGGAATAAAGAACAGCCTGTAATAAATATGAGAATCAGACATAACAATCCAATTACCACTTTCAAAGAATTATTCTTTGTCAACTGTCGTATTCCCCCTTGACAGCCTGTTATTCTTAGGCAACTCTGTTAACAAGTTTATTAAATTTTACCATTCTTTAGTACAATTTGGCAAATTTATAAGTCTCACCGGCTTCACTGATATGTGGATTGATTACGATGTGCCGCTCGCGTCGAATAAGGGAGAAGAACGTGTTTGAACGTCCTTCTCCCTTTACCACAAGTAAATTTCGACCGCACTCCTAGGTAAGAAAACCAGAGAGAGGTATTTTCTCTTACCTATACCTAGCAGCTTTGAGCAAAGGCTCTTCGTCAAGGTAATTACCTGTTACTGCATCAATGTAAATTGCATGTGAAGCTGTGCTAACTTTCCAAAAGTAATACCCTCCGCCGGAATACCAGCTTTATGGGTCACGCAATTTCTGCCGATACTGCGTTCCCCTGCCTTAAAGAACGCCGCATGTCAATTATCCGCTGGTTACGGGATCCTCGAAAGGGCAAATTCAAGTCCCTTTCCGCCAGGATAAAAGGCCCGCCCACCAGCCAGTCGCTACCCAGACATATGAGTTGGGTCAAGATGGCCTTAACAGTTTCACGATATTCGGTCAGAACCGTCTCTGACTAGACGCATTACTTTAATGATACATCTTGAACAGATATTAATTGACCAGTTTCAGCATCATAGATTTTTGTTCTTTGGGCATTGTCTATGACAGTATCCTTGATTTCAATACCAGGCTTCAACGGACCGTTTCCAACATCGATTCCATTGGGATAGTATATTTGGACAACCCACACCAAGCGTTGGGGTGACAACGATGTGACGAAAAAACCGTTCCCCAGTTTATCTAAAAACTCTTGGTAGGTCATAAGCTCAATCATTTTTATTTGAGCCTGTTCCGCTTGCAATTTTTCTCGATTTATCTTCTTATTTATATCAAATGATCTTTCCCCCGGCAGATCGTGATTACCCGGATAAACAGGCTGAGGATTCCTGTTCAACGGGGGCATGATTTCACCGGTTCCACCTTTATTTAATTTTACCGTTTCGTCAGTAATCCCCCATTTAGGAACATTTACATCAACCGTTGAGGCTATGGCATACGCAGAAAAAACACTCATCAGCACAACAAAACCCAATAATATTAATCTTCTTTTCATTCTGAACCATCCTTGTTCTCTTTTGCATGTTTTTTGGCAAGAAAAAACTCCCGACAACCGGGAAGATTTTTTCCAGCACCCGTCTGCATTGGCAATTGATGTAGAATTGTCCTTCTTATCCATGTAGTCCTTCCCTAATACGAGATCTCTGAAAAACCCGTTAACCGTTGAAGCTGTAGGCTTACAGAGATTACCTGATTTTGACTAAATCCGTG
>NZ_BDGJ01000086.1 GCF_002207765.1 Calderihabitans maritimus | reverse complement strand
GCCTTTGGGTTTGAGAAGCACTTTATTCGGGGTTTGCAAAAAATGAAATTACGCTGCGCGCTGGCCCTGATAGTAATGCTAGCGCTGGCTGTGGGGCGAATACGGGAAAAACGCGGGATGAATTTGCGCAGCCTGGTCAAAGTGGCTTGACCGGTT
>NZ_BDGJ01000085.1 GCF_002207765.1 Calderihabitans maritimus | reverse complement strand
ACTCATCTTTGACAGTTAATCTTCAAAATCAATGACCCGACAACCGGAAACCCTTGAAATGACTGGGTTGCATTTTTAAAAATCCTAAACCGTGGTGCCACATCTTCCAGGATATGTCTGGAAGTATTAGTTTAACTCATCTTTGACAGTTAATCTTCAAAATCAATGACCCGACAACCGGAAAGCCTTAAAATGACTGGGTTGGATTTTTAAAAATCCTAGATCGTGGTGCCACAGCTTCCAGAATATGTTTAGAAGTATTAATTTAAAGATGGTACAATATTAGTGCTATGTTTGCACGAGTTAAAAGACGCCAGAACAAAGACGGTACCATACGTGAATATCTTCAGATCGTCGAGAACAAGCGCATTG
>NZ_BDGJ01000084.1:68925-77907 GCF_002207765.1 Calderihabitans maritimus | reverse complement strand
ACTCAATTGCTTCGAAACGTTGCCAATCTTATCTTGCCAGATGCCCAAAATGTTTTACAAAGCAAATAGCTTTTTATGTTGAAAGTCTTGACAGGGAAAATGGGGTTAGATATACTAGGGTTTAAATATATCAATGGAATATTTGGAAAAGCGATAATGAGAGACACGTTATGCGCCGCCTCTTGGTTACAGAGAGCTGGGAGAAGGTGAAAGCCAGTACCAATGCGGCGTATAATATCCCTCTCTAATGCTGTGCCGCCGAACGTTGGATACCAGTAGGCGGTGCCGGTCGGTATTTTTGTATAGAGCTGGCCGTTATCTCCTAGGGTGCCGCTTCGGCGCCAAAGGGGTTGCTTCTGGCAACAACCAGGGTGGTACCGCGGGAGTCCCTCTCGTCCCTGACAGTATAACTGTCGGACAGAGGGTTTTTTAATTTTAATAATTGATTTTCTACAGGGAAATGGGACTGAGGCTTCTGAAGACTCGGCGGATAGGTCGCCGTGAATTTCAGATTTATCTGCTGGTCTTTTTTTATAAGGTAGCGGTTGTATACAATAAGCGCGGCTCGATTCTGCAGGGGGTGATACTCTGGAGGCAGCTGTTGCCCGGTATTCTTTTCTTTGAATCTAATCGCCATAATCTTCTGCCAAAGGGGGATGAAAATGGGGCTCATCATCTATTTTGATGGAAAATATGTTCCGGAAGAAGAGGCCAAAGTATCGGTTTTCGACCACGGTTTGTTATACGGTGACGGCGTTTTCGAAGGTATTAGGGCTTACAACGGGCGGGTGTTTAAGCTCAAGGAACACCTGAAACGATTATATGAATCGGCCCGGTGCATTCAGTTGAATATTGGGCTGACGGAAGAGGAAATGGAGGAAGTGGTTCTGGAAACCCTCCGCCGCAATAACTTACGGGACGGATACATTCGCCTGGTGGTTACCCGGGGTAGGGGGGACTTGGGGCTTGATCCCCGTAAATGTCCAAAGCCTTTGGTATTCTGCATCGCCTCCAAGATACAGCTCTATCCGGAAGAATTGTACCAAAAAGGACTGGAAGTAGTTACGGTGCCTACGCGGAGAAACGTACCGGAGGCCCTGAATCCCCGCATTAAATCTTTAAATTACCTTAATAATATTCTAGCCAAAATTGAGGCTAATCTGGCAGGAGTGCCGGAAGCTATTATGCTAAATAATGAAGGTTATGTGGCGGAAGCGACCGGCGACAACGTTTTCATTGTTAAAAACGGGGTACTGATTACACCGCCCCCCCATGTAGGTATTCTAGAGGGCATTACCCGGAACACAGTTATGGAATTGGCCAGAAAAAGAGGGATCCCGGTAGAGGAGAGGGTATTTACCCGTCTTGATTTGTTTATTGCCGATGAGTGTTTCCTTACCGGAACTGCAGCGGAAATTATTCCCGTAGTGAAGGTGGACGGTAGGGTTATAGGAAACGGGGAACCGGGAGAAATAACTACCGCGCTCATAAAAGATTTTCGTGAGCTAACTAAAGTTGACGGACCCAAAATTTATGCGGAGGATGTAGAAGAAGCTGCTTTAGCGTAGGAGGCTGATACCGTGGGCAGTGAAGCTATGAAAACCGGCCTGGAGAAAGCTCCCCATCGTTCTCTCCTGAAAGCACTGGGATTAACCGATGAGGAGATTAACAGGCCGTTGGTAGGGATTGTTAATTCTCAGAACGATATAGTTCCAGGACATATTCACCTGGATGAAATTGCGGAAGCGGTGAAAGCAGGTGTACGGATGGCCGGCGGGACCCCTTTAGAGTTTCCTGCCATAGCCGTCTGCGACGGGATGGCGATGAATCACCTGGGGATGAAATATTCACTGGCCAGCCGGGAACTTATAGCCGATTCCATCGAGGTAATGGCCCTGGCTCATGCTTTTGATGCGTTAGTATTTATTCCTAACTGTGACAAAGTGGTCCCGGGTATGCTGATGGCGGCGGCGAGATTAAATTTGCCGTCCATCTTTATCAGCGGTGGCCCCATGCTTGCCGGCAGGTACCGGGGCAAAGATATCAGCGTCAGTAATGTTTTTGAAGCTGTGGGGGCAGCACGAAGCGGCAAGATAACGGAGGAAGAACTGAAGGAAATAGAAGAAGAGGCCTGCCCGGGATGCGGTTCCTGTGCCGGAATGTTTACGGCCAATTCCATGAACTGTCTTACCGAGGTGCTGGGCATGGCTCTGCCCGGCAACGGAACTATTCCGGCCGTTCATGCCGCGCGAAAGAGACTGGCCAAGAAAGCCGGGATGCAGGTAATGAAACTGCTGGAGCAAAATATTCGTCCGCTGGACATTATGACGGAAGGAGCTTTCCACAACGCCTTAACCGTAGACATGGCTTTGGGTTGTTCTACCAACACGGTCCTGCATCTGCCTGCGATTGCTTATGAAGCCGGAATAGAATTGGACTTGGACCTAGTTAACGAAATTAGCAAGAAGACGCCCCACCTTTGCAAGTTAAGTCCGGCAGGAGAATATCACCTTCAAGATTTGAACGAAGCAGGGGGCATACCGGCGGTAATGGCAGAACTAAATAAGATAAATCTGTTGGACCTGAGCTGTATTACCGTGACCGGAAAAACGATAGGGGAAAACATTGCCGGTAAAAAAGTGCTGCGCCAGGAGGTAATTCGTCCGGTAGAAAATCCCTACAGCTCTCAGGGAGGGCTGGCAGTCCTGTGGGGAAATTTGGCTCCCGACGGGGCAGTAGTAAAGAAAGCTGCGGTTGCACCCAATATGCTTTCTCACCGGGGGCCGGCCCGGGTGTTCAACTCGGAAGAGGAAGCAGTAGAAGCTATTTTGGGACAGAAAATCAAACCGGGGGATGTTATTGTCATCCGCTACGAGGGTCCCAAAGGTGGACCGGGAATGAGAGAGATGCTCACTCCTACCTCTGCCGTAGCCGGGATGGGATTGGATGATAAAGTTGCTCTAATTACCGACGGGCGTTTTTCAGGGGCAACCCGGGGCGCCTCTATAGGGCATATCTCTCCTGAAGCTGCGGAGGGAGGACCTCTGGCCCTAGTGGAAGAAGGCGATATAATTAGAATTAATATAAATGAGGGGATTTTGGAACTGGAGGTCGGCGAGGAGGAGCTGGCCACTCGGAGATCTCGTTGGGTACCACCGGAACCTAAAATAAGGAAAGGCTATTTGGCAAAATATGCTCAACTGGTTACTTCGGCTAATACTGGTGCTAGGTTGAAGGGGTAGATGGAAATGGCGGTCAGACAAGTAACGGAAGCAATAGAACTGTCGGAGGTGAAGGATCTTGGGAATTTAAGCAAACCGGAAGTGTTAACCGGGGCCCAGATCTTAATAAAAGCCTTGGAAGCAGAAGGAGTGGACACGGTTTTTGGCTATCCTGGCGGGGCCGTTTTAGCCATTTATGATTGTCTTTACGAGTCTAACATACGGCATATTCTAACCCGTCACGAGCAGGGTGCCGTGCATGCGGCTGACGGTTACGCCAGGGCTACCGGCAAACCGGGAGTTTGCATTGCTACTTCAGGACCTGGTGCCACCAATTTGGTTACGGGGATAGCTAATGCCTATATGGATTCAGTTCCCCTCATTGCTATAACCGGCCAGGTCAGTCTGGATATGGTGGGAAAAGATTCCTTCCAGGAAGCTGATATAACGGGTATAACTTTGCCGATAACCAAATATGGTTATCTGGTGAAAGACGTCAAGGACTTGGCCCGGATCGTAAGGGAAGCATTCTACATTGCGACTACGGGACGGCCGGGACCGGTAATAATAGATATTCCTAAAGATATTTGTACTCAAAAAGCTGAATTCATGTATCCTCCGGAAATTGATCTTCCCGGTTATCAGTTAAAACCGTACCGTAACGGGAAACAGATAAACAGGGCCGCTCAAGCCATTATGCGGGCGAAAAAACCCGTCATTTATGCTGGCGGTGGAGTAATTGCCTCCGGTGCTCACCGGGAGTTGTTGGAACTGGCTGAGAAGCTGAACATCCCGGTAACTATCACTCTAATGGGCAAGGGGTCAATTCCGGAAGATCATCCTCTATGTCTCGGGATGTTGGGGATGCACGGAACTTGTTATGCCAATTATGCGGTTTCGGAATGTGATCTCCTGCTGGCTGTAGGTGTTCGCTTCGATGACCGAGTTACAGGTCGGGTAGATACTTTTGCACCCAACGCGACCATTATCCATATTGACATTGACCCGGCGGAAATCGGCAAGAATGTACCTGTGGATATTCCTATTGTGGGAGATGTAAAGCTAGCTCTGCGGGATCTGCTGAAACTAGTCGAGCCTAGGGAGAGGAGAGATTGGCTGGATACCATTGAGGAATGGCGTCGTCGTTATCCTTTACATTATGAGGACGATAATAATGGAAGGCTTAAACCTCAATATGTAATTGAACAAATCTATGAAATAACTCGAGGCGATGCTTATATTACCACCGAAGTAGGGCAGCACCAGATGTGGGCCGCCCAGTATTACCGTTGCCGAAAGCCGCGCTCTTTTATATCTTCCGGCGGACTGGGTACCATGGGTTTCGGATTGCCGGCGGCCATCGGTGTACAAATAGCTCATCCGGAAGCTACCGTTTTCGATATCGCCGGTGATGGAAGCGTGCAGATGACCTCGCAGGAACTGGCCACGATAGCTCAATACAATCTGCCCATTAAAGTTGCCATTCTCAATAACCAGTACCTGGGAATGGTCCGCCAATGGCAGGAATTATTCTTTAATAAGCGCTATTCGCAATCGGAGGTACTTGGCCCCGATTTTGTCAAACTGGCGGAGGCTTATGGAATTGAAGCCGTACGGGTTACCAAACGGGAGGAGGTAAGGCCGGCTCTAGAAAGAGCTTTGGCTACTAAAAAGCCCTTCCTGCTGGACTTCTGGGTGGAGAGAGAAGAGAATGTTTTTCCCATGGTTCCTCCCGGTGGCTCCCTCAATAAAATGCTGGGGAGGTAGGTAGCATGAAACATACCTTAGCGGTGCTGGTAGAAAACAGGCCTGGTGTTTTGGCCCGGATAGCTGGTCTGTTTAGCCGCAGAGGATACAATATTGAGAGTCTGGCGGTAGGTCAAACCGAAAACCCGGATATTGCCCGTATGACTATTGTAGTGGACGGGGATGACCGGGTGATAGAGCAGGTTAGCAAGCAGTTGCATAAACTTATTGACGTTATAAAACTCAGTGATATTACTGAAGAAGAATATGTGGACCGGGAGTTGTTACTCGTTAAAGTTAACGCTGATCCCTCGGTACGAGGAGAAATCATGCAGATTGTGGACATCTTTCGGGCCCGCATTGTGGATATTGGCAGGAATACTCTTATTATTGAAGCAACAGGCGATGAGGGTAAGATAAATGCTATTGAGGCCTCCCTCAGACCCTTCGGGATAAAAGAACTGGTGCGGACAGGAAAAATAGCTATGGTGAGAGGTCCTAAGCAATAGGTATGGTCAGGGGCGGGAGAGCATTAAGATAAAGTGGGAGGTGCTTTCGGTTTGGGGATTACGGGAGCGCAGGCGTTGGTCAGAACTTTGGAAGAAGAGCAGGTGGAGATAATATTCGGCATTCCTGGAGGAGCGGTACTGCCCATTTACGATGCTCTAAACGAGACAAACATACGGCATGTTTTGGTTCGGTTTGAACAGGCTGCAGTTCATGCGGCGAGCGGTTATGCCCGTACAACCGGTAAACCGGGAGTTTGCCTGGCAACTTCGGGACCGGGCGCAACTAACTTGGTAACTGGTATTGCTGGAGCTTATATGGATTCCATACCTCTGGTTGTTCTTACCGGACAGGTACCTACCAGCATGATCGGGACCGATGCTTTTCAGGAGGTTGATATTACAGGCATCACTTTTCCTATAACCAAGCATAACTATCTGGTTAAAGACCCCAATGATTTGCCAAGGGTGGTTAAAGAAGCGTTTCATATTGCCCGCACCGGCCGCCCCGGTCCTGTATTAATCGATATTCCCAAAGACGTGGCGGCAGGTATATGTAGCCGGGGGGCTCCGGAGCGAGTAGAATTGCGAGGCTACAAGCCTACTTACAAAGGGCACCCTAACCAGATCCGCAATGCTGCAAGGTTGATGCAGGAGGCGGAGCGGCCGGTAATTTTTGTCGGTGGGGGTGTAATAAGTTCCGGAGCAACGGAAGAGCTACGCAAGCTGGCTGAAACTCTTTCCATTCCGGTGGCCACCACTTTAATGGGTATAGGTAGCTTTCCTGAAAACCATCCTCTTTCTCTAGGCATGCTTGGATTACATGGGACTGCCTATGCCAACTACGCGGTCACCGAAGCAGATTTGTTAATTGCTCTCGGTGTCAGGTTTGACGACCGGGTAACCGGATTGGTAGAGAAGTTCGCGCCCAGGGCGAAAATTATTCACCTGGATATTGATCCCGCGGAAATAGGAAAGAACGTAGAAGTTAACGTGCCCATTGTGGGGGATGTCAAGCTGGTACTGCAGAGTATTCTTGCTCTGGTAGAGGAAAAGAAAAACGAAGAGTGGCTGGCCAAAATTAACGAATGGAGAGAACGGTATCCTTTAGAGTACGGCA
The DNA here is from genome assembly GCF_002207765.1 of Calderihabitans maritimus. Classification (NCBI taxonomy): domain Bacteria; kingdom Bacillati; phylum Bacillota; class Clostridia; order Neomoorellales; family Calderihabitantaceae; genus Calderihabitans; species Calderihabitans maritimus. Next base: position 71,314 of record NZ_BDGJ01000084.1, on the reverse strand, counting down.
ACAAGAAGGAGACATTGCGTCCTCAATATGTAATAGAGGAATTGGGGCGTCTGACTGATCACCAGGCTATTGTAACTGCCGATGTAGGGCAGCACCAAATGTGGGCCGCTCAATTTTATAAATTTGCCAGACCCGGAAGCTTCTTGACCTCCGGGGGTCTAGGTGCCATGGGCTACGGTTTTCCTGCTGCTATTGGTGCCCAGTTGGGTAATCCGGAGGCCCTGGTTATTGCAGTAACCGGAGACGGAAGCTTTCAGATGAACATGGCCGAAATGGCAACGGCCATGGAAAATAACCTCCCAATAAAGATATTATTGTTTAACAACAGCGGGTTGGGGATGGTAAGGCAGCTTCAACACTTCTACTGTGAACGGCGTTATACCGCGGTGGAATTTACGGGCAACCCCGACTTTGTTCGACTGGCTGAATGCTACGGCGCGGCTGCTTACCGCATCCAAAGTCCGGAGGAGGTAGTTCCTGTACTCAAGGAAGCCCTTAACAACGACAGGCTTACCCTGGTGGAATGTGTGATAGATCGCGACGAGTGGGTTTATCCGATGGTGCCTTCCGCTAAAGGACTGGATGAGATGATTCAGTATCGTGATGTGGAGGGAAAACAGAATGAGTAGGAAAGTATATATTTTCGACACTACGCTTCGGGATGGGGAACAGTCTCCTGGGGTTAACCTGAACATTCAGGAGAAATTGGAGATTGCTCAGCAACTGGCTCGATTGGGCGTTGATATAATTGAGGCTGGGTTTCCCATCGCTTCTCCCGGGGACTTTGAAGCGGTTAGAGCTATTGCCCGAAACGTAAAAGGGCCTGTTATAGCCGCCCTGGCCCGTATTTCACCCGGAGATATAGACCGGGCTTGGGAAGCGGTAAAAGATGCCGAGCAGCCGCGTATTCATACGTTTATTGCAACTTCGGAGATACATATGCGATACAAGTTGAGGATGACCCGGGAACAGGTATTGGAAGCTGCCGTTAACGGGGTTAAGCATGCCAAGAAATATACTTCTGACGTAGAGTTTTCTCCCGAAGACGGTTTCCGCAGTGACTTGGATTTTCTCTGCCAGGTGGTAGAAGCAGCTATTGAGGCAGGGGCCACAACCATTAACATTCCGGATACGGTAGGCTATGCCACCCCGGACGAGTTTGGCAAATTCATTGCCGAAATTCGAGCCAGAGTACCTAATATAGATAAAGCTGTTCTGAGCGTACACTGTCATAACGACCTGGGTCTGGCGGTGGCTAATTCCCTGGCCGCTCTGGTTAACGGTGCCCAGCAGGTAGAGTGTGCTGTCAACGGAATTGGAGAAAGAGCGGGGAATACTGCTCTGGAAGAGGTGGTTATGGCTCTGTATACCCGTAAAGCCTACTACGGTTTTGAAACCAATATTAAGACGGAAGAAATATATCGCACCAGCAAGCTGGTAAGCTCTCTCACGGGTATGCCGATTCAGCCTAACAAGGCCATTGTGGGCCGGAATGCTTTTGCCCATGAGTCAGGAATTCACCAGGACGGTGTATTAAAGGAAAGAACTACTTATGAAATTATGAACCCAGCCATGATCGGTCTGGTGCAGAATAATATTGTCCTGGGTAAGCATTCGGGACGGCATGCTTTCAAGAAGCGCCTTGAAGAACTGGGCTTCCGGCTGACGGAGGCAGAATTAGATAAAGCGTTTATTCGCTTTAAAAACCTGGCCGATCGCAAAAAGGAAATTACCGATAAAGATTTGGAAGCCATCGTGGAGGACGAAATTCGTATAATTCCGGAGAAGTTTCAACTGGAACATTTGCATATTTCAGCCGGAACCCGGGTGGTACCAACGGCTACCATCGGTATACGGGTTGAAGATCAACTGAGAGAAGAAGCTGCTTGTGGTGACGGCCCGGTTGACGCTGTTTTCAAGGCTATAGATAAAATTGCCGGTCTTCAAGTGTGCCTGAAGCATTATTCGTTGAATGCCGTAACGGGAGGTAAGGACGCCATGGGAGAGGTTACGGTAAAGTTGCAGCATGAAGACAAAGTTTATACCGGCAGGGGCATCAGTACGGACATTATTGAGGCTAGTGCCAAGGCCTATATCAATGCCCTGAACAAGATTGTGTTTGATAGGAAGGATATAACGGTTACCAATGCAGGTACGGTAAACAGTTAGTCTTTATGATTGGTTGAAGGGAGGAGAGAGCTCATGGGGATGACGATTACGGAGAAAATCCTGGCTTATCATGCCGGTTTGGATAAGGTAGAACCGGGACAATTGATAAATGCCAAATTGGACTTGGTGTTGGGGAACGATATTACGGCACCGGTTGCCATCCGAGAATTTGAAAAATTAGGTTTAGAGAGGGTATTTGATCCAGACCGGGTAGTCTTGG